>QKGW01000584.1 GCA_003250275.1 Alphaproteobacteria bacterium | reverse complement strand
GAGCGGCAACGCCGACCAGACCGGCCGCGTCTCCGAGGACGCGCGCCACGCGGTGGCCGAGCTCGCGGAAACCACCGCGCGCCTGCGCCGCGAGATCGAGAGCTTCCTCGGCGACGTGCGCGCCGCCTGACCGGGCTCTCTCTTATCGCCGTCATGCCCGGGCTCGGCCCGGGCATCCACGGTTCTAAGGCAATCAAACCCCGTCATCCTTGGGCTTGGCCCGAGGGTGACGGGGTTTGGCGTATGGCTTACGGGGCTTCGGCGACCACCGCTTGGCGCTGCGCGCCCAGGCCCTCGACCGAGGCCTCGACGACGTCGCCGGGCTTGAGGAAGAGCTTGCGCCCGAGGCCGACGCCCGCGGGCGTGCCGGTGGCGATGATGTCGCCCGGCAGCAGGCGCAGGAAGCGGCTGAGGTAGGCGATCAGGAAGCGTACCGGAAAGATCATCTGGTCGGTGCTGCTGTCCTGCATCGTCTCGCCGTTGACCACCATCTTCACCGCGAGCTTCTGCGGGTCGGGCACCGCGTCGGCGGTGACCAGCCACGGCCCGACCGGACAGAACCCCGGCGCCGACTTGCCCTTGCCCCACTGGCCCTGGTGCTTGAACTGGTGATCGCGCTCGGAAACGTCGTTGAGGGTGACGTAACCGGCGACGTGATCCATCGCGTGCGCCTCGTCGACGTTGTGCGCGGCGGTGCCGATCACCACTCCGAGCTCGGCCTCCCAGTCGAGGCGTTCGGCCCCCCTGGGGAAATAGATCGGGTCGTTCGGACCGCACAGGCTGCCGGTGTGCTTGAAGAACAGGATCGGCTCCGGCGGCGGCTCGCCCTTGGTTTCGCGCGCGTGGTCGGCGTAGTTGAGGCCGATGCCCATGATGTTGCCGACGCGCGTCACCGGCGCGCCGAGGCGCGGATGCCCGCCGACCTCGGGCAGGGTTTCGGGATCGGTGGCGCGGATGCGCGCCAGACACTCGGGCGACAGCGCCGCCGGGTCGATGTCGTGGACCAGCCCGCCGAGGTCGCGGATCGTTCCGTCGGTGTGCAGCAGGCCCGGTTTCTCGTGACCGGCCAGTCCGTAGCGCAAGAGCCGCATTCGCTCCCTCCGTGTCTCGGGGTCAATACAACGTGAGCGTGGTGATTTCCTCGGGGCTGAGGCTGCCGGGGATGATCGTGATCGGCACGTGGACGCGCCGGAGGTCCTTGCCCATCAGCGACGAGATCAGCGGGCCGGGGCCGCCCTTGCCGGTGTCGGCGCCAAGTACGAGCACGTGGATCGTCTCGATTTCGAGGAACTTCAGCAGCTCCTCGCGGCGGTCGCCCTCGCGCAGGTGGATGATCGGCATCCGCCCCGAACGCTGATGCACGTGGTCGGCGTAGGACTGCACCAGCGCCTCCGCCTCCTTGCGGCGGTCCTCGCGCATCACGTCGCCGACGAACATGAAATGCTCGAACTCGATCGGCGCGATCACGTAGAGCAGCGCGACCCGGCCGCCCGACCGCTTGGCGCGCAGGCAGGCGTATTCGAGCGCCGGCTTGAGTTCCTCGGTATCGTCGATCACCACCAGGAAGATCCGGCCTAACGGCGCGTCCGGCGTCGCCTCGGGGGCGGTGACGGGGGTCTCTCCATCCTCGGATGTCATGCAACATGCTCCCTGAATTACGCCCATCAGAATGCGCCAAGGGGGGATGGGTTTTCAACGTCCGTCGTCGCGGCGGCTTGGCAAGCCCCGGTACAGACGCGATATTGGAGCGCGTAACCCCCGGAGGGAGGCCGGACGATGAAAAGCTTCAGCTACGCCAATCCCACACGCATCCTCTTCGGCGCGGGCCAGATCGCAGCGATCGCGCGCCAGATTCCCGAATCGGCAAAGGTGCTCGTCACCTACGGTGGCGGCAGCATCAAGAAGAACGGCGTCTACGAGCAGGTGATGGCCGCGCTGAAAGGGCGCAGCGTCGCCGAGTTCGGCGGCATCGAACCCAACCCCACCTACGAGACGATGATGAAGGCCGCCGAGGCCGCGCGCGCCGCGGGGTCGGACTTCATCCTCGCGGTCGGCGGTGGCTCGGTCGCCGATGGCTCCAAGTTCCTCGCCGCGGCGCTCGCCTACGACGGCGACGAGCCCTGGGATCTCGTCACCGGCAAGGCGCAGATCAAGCGCGCGGTGCCGCTCGGCGTGGTTCTGACCCTGCCCGCCACCGGCTCGGAGAGCAACTGCGCCGCGGTGATCACCCACAAGGGCGCGGGCGCCAAGCTCGCCTTCATGAACCCGGCGGTCTATCCGCGCTTCGCCGTGCTCGACCCCGAGACCACCCTCAGCCTGCCGCCGCGCCAGGTCGCCAACGGCGTCGCCGACGCCTTCGTGCACGTGATCGAGCAGTACCTCACCCGCCCGGCGGGCGGCATGGTTCAGGACGCCTTTGCCGAGGCGCTGCTGCGCACCCTGATCGCGGTCGGCCCCAAGACCCTCGCCGACCTCGGCGACATGGACGCGCGCGCCAACCTGATGTGGGCCGCCAACCAGGCGCTCAACGGCCTGATCTCGGTCGGCGTGCCGCAGGACTGGTCGACCCACATGATCGGCCACGAACTCACCGCGCTCTACGGCATCGACCACGCGCGCTCGCTCACCATCGTGCTGCCCGCGATGATGCGGGTGCGCCAGGAGGCCAAGCACGACAAGCTGGTGCAGTACGCCGCCGAGGTCTGGGGGCTCAAGGACGGGCCGGAGGACGCGCGCATCGCCGCGGCGATCCTCAAGACCGAGGCGTTCTTCCGCGAACTCGGCCTGCCGGTCCGCCTCGGCGACGCGCGCCTCGGCATCGACGCGGCGGAGAAGGTCGCGGCCAACCTCGCCGCGCACGGCCTCGTCAAGCTCGGCGAGGACGAAGGGGTGACCCCCGAGGTCGCCGTGCAAGTGTTGACCATGGCGGCCTGAGGAGACCGGGATGCACCATCGCACCAAGGGCGGCCTCGTCCACGACCACGTGTTCGGCCAGGACCGCGAGGTCGGCGCCGAACGCCGGGTGCGCTGGGTGGTGGCGATCACCGCGACGGTGATGGTGGTGGAAATCGTCGCGGGCGTCGCCTTCGGCTCGATGGCGCTGCTCGCCGACGGGCTCCACATGGCCACCCACGCGCTCGCCCTCGGCCTCGCGGCGGCGGCCTACTGGTTCACCCGCCGCCGCGCCGCGGACGCACGCTTCTCCTTCGGCACCGGCAAGGTCAACGCCCTCGCCGGGTTCTCCTCGGCGCTGTTCCTGCTCGTCGTCGCGGCGGCGATGGTGTGGGAGAGCGTCGCCCGCTGGTTCGACCCGGTCGAGATCGCCTACGGGCAAGCGATCGCGGTGGCGGTGGTCGGCCTTGCCGTCAACCTCGCCTCGATGGCGCTGCTAGGCGGCCACGATCACGACCATCACCACCACGAGCATGATCACGAGCATGAGCACGCTCACGATCACCACCACCACGATCACGATACCAACCGCCGCGCCGCCTACGTCCACGTCCTCACCGACGCGCTCACCTCGGTGCTCGCGATCGCCGCGCTCGCGGC
>QKGW01000510.1 GCA_003250275.1 Alphaproteobacteria bacterium | reverse complement strand
TGTTGCGTGCAGGGTCCGAGAGCAGAGCAAGGCCCTTGGGGTGCTCGACAGAGCTTTTGGCTCTGGTCTCGATCTTCATAACCGTATCTCCGAATATTAGACATGGCCAGAAGATGGACAGGGGCGGCAAAATTTAAAGACGCGATCGCCGCACACGACCTTTGCGCCAGGCGAAAGCCTCACGGAAGGAGAGACGAACTCAGCGCCCTCCGCATCCCCCCAGCTCGCCGCCGCAACCTCTCCGCCGCAGCGCGGTGCTCCCAGGCGGCAGAGGCACCCTTGAGGAAATGTTCGAGGTGCGGACTTGGCCGCAACTAGGCCAAACCGGACGGTCTTGCCAAAGTTTGAGACCGGTTTGGGCCGAATTGCGACGGTCGCCTTTCGAGTGTCCAAGGCGACCTGCAAGGGATATGACCGACGGGCGGGCCTACGATGGACTTATATCACCATCGCGGGCGCGTCGTAGATCTGGGGTGGTGACAATGAACTGGCCGACCGTGCCGAGAAGATAGTTCTTGTATCCATATACGTGATCCTGCACAATATATTGTGTTCTGATGCTTGCGTTCTGGAAGGCGGACGGTTTCACCGTGGCGCTGCACCTCGGACGCAGCGGCGATGCGGTGAAGTGTTTCACCGTGGTAGCCGGGCAGATCGGGCCGAAAGGCACCTCTGCAGTGGTCGGAGTCGACCTGTCCTATGAGAGTAAACCAGCCGTAACCCTCTTCACTTTGGGGACCTGTTGGACGGCTGGACCCATTTCTTTCACGGGTCGGGCGGACCTGGGCGCTCGCGCGGCCTTGCCAAAGCGGCGAAAAACGCTAGGCTTCCGAAGGAGGCGCGATGATGTCGAGGACATGCAAAAACGTGCCAAGTTGGCGCGAGCCAGGGGCTGGAACCGCTGGGCGGTTTGGGGCCTTGGACTGATGCTTGCGTTCTGGAAGGCGGACGGTTTCACCGTGGCGCTGCACCTCGGACGCAGCGGCGATGCGGTGAAGTGTTTCACCGTGGTAGCCGGGCAGATCGGGCCGAAAGGCACCTCTGCAGTGGTCGGAGCCCGTAGGGTGGGTCGGGTGAACCAACAGGACCCCTTCTAAAGATGACATCGCCGCTCATAAAATCCGTCAAGAGCCTTCGCTCGCTCGAGAGGGCGTGGCACGTCATTCGCGAGAACGCCAGGACGTCCAAATCCGACGACGTCCAGAAGGAGGTCGAGCGGTTTGGGGAGGACGCTTCTAGAAACCTCCGCTCTCTGAGCGCGAGGCTGTCGCGTGGTAGCTTCAAGTTCCCACCCGCGAAGGGCGTTCCAATATCGAAGGACAAGCCCGGCGGTCCCAAGACCGGGAAGTTCCGACCCATCATCATCGCCGACGTGGAATCCCGCATCGTCCAACGCTCTGTCCTGGACGTCCTACTGTTCGTGCCCGCGCTGAAGCCCTATGCCCAGAATGCATACAGTTTCGGTGGCGTCAGAAAAGCGGAGGACGGCCTCGGGGCTGTGCCTGCGGCCATCAGCGCGGTGTTGGAGGCGATCAAGGGCGGAGCCAAGTTCGTCGCTGTCGGCGACATCAGCTCCTTTTTCACGCGGATCTCCAAGGAGGCGGTCACCAAGATCGTCCGCGACGCAACAGGCGACGACGAGTTCACCGAGTTTTTCAAGAAGGCCATCACGGTCGAGTTGGCGAACATGGCCGAACTCCGCGAGAAAGCACAGAAATTTCCGACGCACGACATCGGCGTCGCGCAGGGCAATTCTCTGTCCCCACTGCTCGGCAACATTATCTTGCACGAGTTCGATCGACAGATGAACGAAGGCGACTGCACGTGTCTCCGCTACATCGATGACATCATCATCTTGGCGCCAGACAAGAAGGCAGCCGAAGCGAAGATGCTGCTGGCGGTTAAAATCCTGTCCAAACTCGGGATGGAACTGTCGGCGGAAAAATCCTCCATCAAGCCGATCCCCGTCTCGGAACGGTTCGACTACCTGGGGATCGAGCTGAACAACGGTTTCATCCGTCCGGCCCCGTCGGCCAAAGCGAAACTGCTCGCGAAGGTCCAAGGGGAGTTAGACGCCAGCGTCGCCGCATTCAAGGCGCTGGACCACGGGCAGCCTTTTCCTAAAGTCAGATCTCTGATCAGCACGCTGAAGCGCGTGGATGGTATCGTCCAGGGGTGGGGAAAGCATTACCGCTTCTGCAACGACGGACAGTGCTTCGCCAACCTGGACGACCATCTCGCCGACATGATCAGGAAATATCTAGGAATATATTCAGACTCCCGCAAAGGAGCCGGGGCGTCCAAGGCACGGGCGCTGTTTGGTTTGGAACAACTGTCCCTCATCGAACGGGCGCCGTTCCACTGGCCGAAGGCGAAATAGGCCGCGCTCCGCCAAGTTCAGCTATCGGGTACCGACGCCAATCTTCCACAAGTCCGAAATGGGCGCGAGTTTGTTACTCTCACGTCCGCTCGCTCCTCGGAGCGATCGCCGCCGCCTGTTGTCTTGCGGCGGCGGAAAGCGCGGCGGGCGGCACGGACCGGAGATCGTCCGTCCGCAGCACCGCGCCAGCGAAAGGGGCTACGCGCCCCCTCCTCGGCTTTCGAACGTCAGCGCGATGTCGCGGTGGTGGCTTCCGCAGCGGCCAGGCCCATTGCGCGCATCGCTTCGGCGTGCAGTTCCGGCGTTGCCGCGGCGATGACCCTTCCGTCCGAACCGAGCCCCAACGGCTTGCCTTCCCAGTCGGAAATCACGCCGCCCGCGCCCTCGACCACGGGGACGAGCGCGCAGGAGTCGAACGGCTCTAGGCGGCATTCGACGATCAGGTCGATGTGGCCGCTGGCGAGCAGGCCGTACGTGTAGCAGTCGCCGTTGAAGCGGGTGGTGTGCGCCTTGACCATCAACGCTTCGAAACGGGCGCGCTCATCGGGGTGCAGATAGTAAGGCGAGGTGGTGAACAGCCGCGCCTGGGCAAGCTCGCGGCAGCCGCTGGTGCGGCAAGGGGAGCCGTTGAGGGGCGTCGGCAGGTTGCGTTCGCCGACCCATCGCTCCGACGTCGTTTCTGTAAACGCGTTCGCCCCATTCCTCAAAATGCTCGATCATCAGCCCGATCGGTTTACTCATATATGAATATAATGACACAAAACAACACACAGAAGAATTTCTCAAATGATCTGCGAGGCCATCTTAAGTAATCTGATATCCTCTCATGGCCGTATTTTCGTGCTTTTTCATGGCATAGATTACCCTTCTGGAAAGCGTCTCTCGCGGGCGCGGGTCCGCAGACGCTCTCTCCGACAGGAAAGAGCTTCGCCCTCCCTCGTCAAGCCGGGGCAGCCTAGGCCGAACAGATCTCTATTTCTGTTTCCGGCGCAGCGGGCGTCCCTTCCGGATCTCCACGACGAGCTCCGCGCCGCACTTCGGGCATACCGGAGGCGTACGCATCAAGTCGTAGAAGCGAGTTTCACAGGTCGTACAGGCACGTTTCGTACCCCATTTGGTTCGGTCTTGCGGCAACGTCGTTTCCTTTCAGGAGGGGAACTTGGCAAGCGGCAGATTGGCTACCTCGAACGCACGATCGTCTTGATGACGCCGCGCGAATACCCCGACGCCTCCGCGATCTTGCGGTCTTGAGATTCGATGAAGGCTTTTGCGGCTCCATCTCCTTCGGGACCGGCAAGTTCTACGGTCGGGACCTTCCGATTGGAGGTTTGCGAGCCATCCTGGTAGACGACGTCGAACAACGCGTATCCCTTAGGCCTGCTCTTCGTTCGTGCGTTCAGAGACATCGTGATCCTCGGTTGATGCGACGGATTGGGTATGCGCATCCGCTTCTTCCGGAATGGGTGCCGCGTCGCCCTCTTTCCGGCGCGCGATTTGCGCTTCGCGTTTCTGCGCCTTCTTAGCCTCTTTGCTGCGCGCCCGCTCGGCCCGCTCGAATCTGTAATTCGGCTTCATTCGTCTCCGACCTCCTGTCGCACCATGTACCCAAAACCGATCGGCGCGCCATCGGACGATCGGGCGGACGATCATCGACGGCCCGATTCCTCGCCTGTTCGGTCAAATCGCCGGGACGCACCCCAGCCTTTACGCACGCAGCCGGACTTGATCGCCGCAGTTTGATCCAATTTTATCAGCCAGGCGGGGCTTTCCGGTGCGCCGGGATGCCCTGGAAGCGGTTGCGTTCAGAATGCCCTCATTACGCCGGACGCCGAGTACCGGCACCTCGATGCGCCCCAGGCTCTTGATCCCGGACACCGAGACGGCCATCGCCTCGCCCGCGGCGCCAACGAGAGCCTCGTCGGCGCCGCAATCGCGCGCGAGAGCGGCGTGAGCTTGCAGATGCGCCTCGGTCCCATGAACGGGAATGACGAAGCGCGGCCGGGCGTGGCGATGCATGGTCGAGAGTTCGGCCCGACCGGCATGTCCGCTGACATGCACGGTCAACCCATCCGGCGCATCGTCTCGGGTCAGAATCTCGACGCCTCGCGCCCGCAACGGCGCAAGAACGCGCGCGACCTCGCGCTCGTTTCCCGGTACCACGCTCGACGACATGACCAGCGTATCGCCCAGGCCGAGATGAGGCAGGCGCCAATCTTTGCCGCTGGCAAGACGGGCCAGGACCGCGTTCTCCTCGCCCTGCGTGCCGGTGCACACGAGCGCCGTCTCCCGGCGATCCAATCCCCGTAGATGCGATGGTTCCGCGAGCACGTCTTGCGTGTCGATAAGACCGAGCCGATCGGCCGCGTCGGTGTGAGCACGCAGGGAGCGCCCCGCGAAGGCGATCTGCCGCCCGGATTGGAGAGCGGCGTCGGCGGCGGCCATGGCGCGGGCGACGTTGGTCCCGAAGCAGCAGACCACAACGGCACCGGCGCGAGTCCGGAAGATGTGCCGCAGCGACTCTCGAACCTGCGCCTCGGACGTCACCGGCAACTCGCGCTCAGCGTTCGTGCTATCGCAGACCATGGCCAGAAGCCCGGCGTTACCCAGCGCATGAATCGCATCGAGATCGGTCGGTGCGCCGATCAACGGCGTGGGATCGAGTTTAAAGTCGCCGGTATGAAGAACGGTGCCGATCGGGGTTGCGATGGCGAAGGCAACGGCCTCCGGCACCGAATGTGTCAGCCTGATCGACCGGATGGCGAAGGCGCCGATACGAAAGGCCCCTCCCACAGGGAAGGTCCGCAGATCGGCTTCGGCGAGCGTCCCCGCTTCGTCCAGGCGGCGCGAGATCGCAGCGCTGGCGAACGGAGTCGCCCAGATCGGACAGGATAGTGCACGCGGAAAGACGTACTGGATCGCGCCGATGTGATCCTCGTGCGCATGGGTCACGAGGAGAGCGTCGATGCGCCCCACCGCCAGGATGAGCGCCTCCGGATCCGGGATGAAGGCATCCACCGCCCCGGAGCGGTCTTCCGGAAACGCGATACCGGCGTCCACCAGAATCCACCGGCCGTCGTGTCCGTAGAGCGTCCAGTTCATGCCGATGCGGCCGAGACCGCCCACCGGCACAACCACGATCTCGTCAGCGCGTGGACGAGGAAGCCGCCGCAAGGTTCGTTGATTAAGTTGAGAGGTCGGGGCGTTGCCCCGGTTCACATCAGGAGAGCTCTTTCGTGCACTCCTGGGGGCGCGCGTCTTATGCGCGCGCAATTTGCTTAAATCCATTGGCCCCAGAGATAGTCCCTTAGCGTGCAAGAAGCAAGGGACCTAGCGTGCACACACCCCCTACCGCGCGCTCACGGCCGTTCGCTGCCCAATATAGACGTCGCCGCCCATTGCCTTGCGGCAGCGTTTTGTTGGGGGCCGGATGGTTTTCCACTCTCGTGCACAGTTGTGCGCAAGAGAGTTACCGGCTTCGCCGAGGAGCCCCCAGACGTGCGCGGCAGCCGGGTTCTTGTCGACGCCCTTGCCGAGCGGATGGGCCGACGAGCTTTGCGTAGACCGGGACCTCGCCCGCGCGAACAGCGGTGGAACGCGCGGCGAGCACCGCCTGGAGATCGCCCGCCCGCAGCGCCGCGCGCCCCCCCTCAATCGTTGAGCGTCAGCGCGATGTCGCGGCGGTGGCTTCCGCGGCGACCAAGCCCATTGCACGCATCGCTTCGGCGTGCAGTTCCGGCGTTGCCGCGGCGATGACCCTTCCATCCGAACCGAGCCCCAACGGCTTGCCGTCCCAGTCGGAAATCACGCCGCCCGCGCCCTCGACCACGGGGACGAGCGCGCAGTAGTCGAACGGTTCGAGGCGGCATTCGACGATCAGGTCGATGTGGCCGCTGGCGAGCAGGCCGTACGTGTAGCAGTCGCCGTTGAAGCGGGTGGTGTGCGCCTTGGCCATCAACGCTTCGAAACGGGCGCGCTCGTCGGCGTGCAGATAGTAGGGCGAGGTGGTGAACAGCCGCGCCTGGGCGAGCTCGCGGCAGCCGCTGGTGCGGCAGGGGGAGCCGTTGAGGGTCGTCGGCTGGTTGCGTTCGCCGACCCATCGCTCCGACGTCGCAGGTGCGGAGATCACGCCGATTTCGAGGCTCCCGCGGACCACCACCGCGATCAGCGTGCCCCACAGGGGCATACCGGTGATGAAGCTGCGGGTTCCGTCGATCGGATCGACCACCCAGACGACTTCGGCGTCGAGTCGCTCGCGCCCATGTTCCTCGCCGAGAATCCCGTGGCCGGGAAACCGCGCGGCAATCGCGCTGCGCAACTCGGCCTCGACCGTACGGTCGGCCTCGGTGACCGGGCTGCGATCCGCCTTGAGGTCGATGGCGAGCCCATGGCGGAACCATTGCATGGCGATCGGCGCGGCGATATCGGCGAGCTCGACGGCAAACGACGCGAAATTCGCACGATCGGCGACGGCACCTTTGGCGGAAGACTGCGGCATACCAAACCTCGCTGATGTGCACAAACTGTGTGCACGTTAAGTTTCTGTGACAAATTTATGCAATTCTGCTGGACACAACAACAACATTTTGCAACTCTCCACATATTCGCACAGGCCGAGCCGTGTTTCCATGACCCGCGACATGGCCTGTCCCGTAATTCGATGGAGGCGTTCATGTCGCAGTTGCTGAAGCGTACCCTTCTTGCCGCCACCGCCCTGATCGCCAGCGCGAGCGCGGCTCAGGCCGGCGCAATCACCGTCTATTCCGCGCTCGAGGAAGACGAGATCGCGGCCTACCTCGCCGCCGCCAAGACCGCGCTGCCGGGCGTGGAGGTCAACGTGCTGCGCCTGTCCACCGGCGATCTCGGCGCGCGCCTGATCGCCGAAGCCGCCAACCCGCAGGCCGACGCGGTCTGGGGCTTCGCGGTCACCAACACCATGCACCCCGATATCCTCAAGCAGCTCGAGCCCTACGCCGCCAAGGGGCTCGACAAGGTGCCCGCGCAGTTCAAGGCGAAGGACAACGCCTGGTTCGCCGCCACCGGCTACGTCGGCGCGCTGTGCGTGAACACCGAGGTGATGAAGGCCAAGAAGCTGCCGATGCCGACCTCGTGGAAGGACCTCACCAACCCGGCCTACAAGGGCGAGCTGGTGATGCCGAACCCGGCGTCGTCGGGCACCGGCTACCTCCAGGTCGCGGCGATCCTGCAAGGCGCGGGTGAAGCGGAAGGCTGGAAGCTGATCAAGGCCCTCGACCCGAACATGGCGCAGTACACCACCTCGGGCTCGAAGCCGTGCAAGATGGCGCGCGCCGGCGAATTCGCCATCGGCGCGTCGCTCGCCTTCGTCGCGATGCAGTCGATCGAGCAGGGATACCCGGTGAAGATGGTGATCCCGTCGGATTACGCGGGCTACGAACTCGAGGCTTCCGGCTTGATGAAGTCTTCGAAGAACAAGGCCGACGCCAAGGCGTTCCTCGACTGGACCCTGTCCGCCGATGCCGCCAAGCTCTACGCCTCGTTCAAGGAGATGACCACCCTGCCGGGCGCGCCGCAGTCCGCGATGGCGAAGAAAGCCGGTCTGCCGGCCGACCTCACCAAGGTGCTCTACCCGATGGACTTCGCGAAGTCGGCGAAGGAGCGCGAGGGCATCCTCAAGACCTGGCAGGCGACCGTCGGCCGCTGATCCTTCGGCCCGCGCCGGGATTTCCGGCGCGGGCTCTCCCGATCCTCGATGTGGTTTGCCGTATGCATCTCTCGATCCGCCGCCTCTACAAGACCTTCGACGAATTCGTCGCCCTCGACCGCATCAGCCTCGATGTCGGCGAGCATGAGTTCGTCTGCCTGCTCGGGCCGTCCGGTTGCGGCAAGACCACACTCCTGCGCATCATCGCGGGGCTGATGCCTTTCGACGGCGGATCGCTGATGCTCGGCGAGACCGATCTCGCCGCGATGCCCGCGCGGGCGCGCGGCTTCGGCATCGTGTTCCAGTCGTACTCCTTGTTCCCCAACATGACGGTCGCGGAAAACATCGGCTACGGCCTCAAGATCCGCCAGGAAGCCTCCGACGCGATCCAGACCCGGGTCGAGGCCCTGCTGGCGATGATCAAGATGCCGCAGCTCGCCGACCGCTACCTGCACCAGCTTTCCGGCGGCCAGCAGCAGCGCGTGGCGATCGCCCGCGCCCTCGCCGTCGACCCCGCCTTGCTGCTCCTCGACGAGCCGCTCTCCGCGCTCGACGCACGGGTGCGCGTCGAGATGCGCACGGAAATCCGCGACGTGCAGCGCCGCCTCGGCATTCCGACGATCATGGTGACCCACGATCAGGAGGAGGCCCTGTCGCTCGCCGACACCATCGTCTGCATGAACCAGGGGCGGATCGAGCAGATCGGCACGCCGCAGGACCTCTATCTGCGCCCGCGCACGCGGTTCGTCGCCGATTTCGTCGGGCAAAGCAACATCCTGTCGGCGGAGTGGATCGCCGAGGCGAGCCCCGCGCACCTGGAAGAACGCCCCACCGAGGGGGTTCACGAGCTCTGCGTCCGCCCCGAGGAAATCCGGCTTTCGCCCGGCGGCGATGCCCAGGTGATCGACGTGAGCTTTCTCGGCAACGTCACCCGCGTGCGCGTCGCCTGGCGCGGGCGGGAACTGGTGGCCGAGACCCCCGGCCTCGCCGATTTCGCCGCTGGCGCGACGGTCGGCGTCGCGTTCGGGCGCGGCGCATGGGTGCGGGCATGAGCACCGCGCGGCTGGCCCCGGCCGATCGCCTGCTGCTCGTCGTTTCGATCGGCGTGCCGCTGATCGGGCTCGCGCTCTTCTTCCTCTACCCGCTCGGCACCATCGCGGTGCGGAGCCTCACCGCTACCGACGGCAGCATCGGCCTCGCCAACTACGCGGCGGTGCTTTCCAACCCCGGAATCGGCGCTGCGACGTGGAACAGTCTGGTGCTCAGCGCCGCCACCACCGCGATTTGTCTGGTTTTGGGTTTCGCCATCGCCTACACGCTCCAGCGCACCCGCTTGCGCGGGCGGGGCCTGGTGACGGTCGCCCTGGCGTTGCCGATGCTCGCGCCGTCTCTGGTGCAGGGGCTCGGCATCCTTTTCATTCTCGGGCGCAACGGGCTGGTCCACAAATGGACGGGGCTGCCGGTCGACGCCTACGGCTTTACCGGGCTGCTGATTTCCGACGTGTTCTACGCGCTGCCCCAGGCGGTGTTGATCCTGCAGGCGGCGCTGCGCCATTCCGACGCGCGCTACTACGACGCGGCGCAGGTGATGGGCGCGGGGCGCTGGCGGCAGTTTTTCGACATCACCCTGCCGAACGCCCGCTTCGGGCTGCTGAGCGCCGGCTTCGTGGTGTTCACCGTGACCATCACCGACTTCGGCAACGCGGCGGTGATCGGCGGCAACTTCCGGGTTCTCGCCACGGAAATCTATGCCCAGGTCTCCGGCCAGATGAATTTCGGCATGGGCGCGGTGGTGGGGATTCTGCTGCTGCTGCCGACCCTGGTCGCGGTGGCGATCGAGCGGGTGGCGACCCAGCGGCAATTCGGCGGCGGCTCGGAATCGGCGATCCCGGTGCCGCCGGACTCGGTGCGCGCCCGCGACCTCCCGCTCGGCATCCTGGTGCACGGCGCCGCGCTCTCCATCATCCTGGTGGTGGCGACGGTGGTGTTCGCGAGCTTCGTCCGGCTCTGGCCCTACAACCTCAGCCTCACGCTCAAGAACTACGACATCACCATCGCCGGCGGCTACCGCCCGCTCTGGACCACCCTCGAGGTTTCCCTCGTCGCCGCGGGGCTGGGCGTGGCGCTGCTGTTCCTGCTGGCGTTCGGGATGAAGCGCCTGCCCCCGGCGCTCGCCAAGCTCGCCTACCTCGCGGCGGTGCTGCCGGTGGGCGTTCCGGGCATGGTGCTCGGCCTGTCGTACGTGTTCGCCTTCAATCTCGGCGACAACCTGCTCGGCATCCTCTACGGCGGCAGCCTGTTGATCGCCCTGTGCAACTTCTACCACTACCACTCCCAGGGCTTCCTCACGATGATGACCGGAATGCGCACCGTGCCCCCGGCGCTCGAAGAGGCGATCAGTTGCCTGGGCGGCGGGCTCGGCGCGGTTCTGCGCGACGCGGTTCTGCCGTTCATCGCGACGACCGCGGTTTCGGTGTTCTTTTTCCTCTTCATGCGCTCTATGGTCACCTTGTCGGCGGTCATCTTCCTGATCACGCCGCGCTTGAGCGTTGCCGCGGTTTCGGTGATGCGTCTCGACGAGGCGGGCTTCGTTTCCCAGGCGGCGGCGTTTTCCACCTGCATCATCATCACCGTCCTCGCTGCGATGATGGCGATGCGCGTCGCGTTGAACTGGGCTTCGCGGCGCCGGGCCTGACCGGGAGAACTCCATGTGGCAAGAAGACCGCCTTCAGCGCATCCGCGCCGTGCTTGCCAGCACCGGCCGGGTGAACGCTGAACGGATCGCGGCGGACCTCGGCGTTTCCCGGGAGACGGTGCGGCGGGATCTTCTCGATCTCGAACAGGAAGGCATTCTCGCCCGCGTGCGCGGCGGCGCGATTGCGCTCGGCGACGAGCCCGAGCCGCCGATCGCGGTCCGCGCCAAGGTCCGGGTGCGCGAGAAGCGCGCGATCGCCCGCGCTGCGGCGCTGCGGATACTCCCCGGGCAGACCGTGTTCATGGATGCCGGCAGCACCACCAGCCTGCTCGCCGAAGCGTTGGTCGGCCAAGGCGGGGTAATGATCGTCACCAATTCCGTCGACGTCGCCACCCGGCTGGGCGACGCTTCGGCGCGAGCGCTCGGCACCGAGGTCCACCTTCTCGGAGGCGCGATGCTCGGTTCGCTTCCGGCGACCTGCGGCGCGGCGACGGTGGCGGAAATCCACAGGTTCCGCGCGGACGTCGCCCTGCTGTCGCCGGTCGGGCTCGACGCCCGTTACGGGGCCACCAGCTTCGATCCGCGCGAGGCCGAGGTCGCGCGCGCGATGGCCGAGAACGCCCGCAGCGTCACGATCCTCGCCGACCACGCCAAAATCGGCGTCGCGAGCCGCGTGTCGTATCGCGCAGCCGATGGCATCGACCTCCTGATCACCGACGAGAGCGCCCTCGCCTCGCCCGCGATGCCGCTGCTGCGGGAGAAGGTCGGAGACGTTCTGACCGCATAGTTCCGGAATCCGCGCGGCGCGTCCCCGCCGCACTCACATCCGTTCGCTGGTCGGCACGAACGCCGCCGCCTGTTGTCGCGCGGCGGCATTTTGTTGCGGTGTCAGATCGTTTTCCAACTTCGTGCGCAGTTGCGCGGCGAGCGGGTCGCCCGCCGCTTCGCCGAGGAGCGCCCAGGTTTGCGCGGCGACCGGGTCCTTGTCGACGCCCTTGCCGAGGAGATAGAGCCCAGCGAGCTTGGCGTAGGCCGGGGCTTCACCCTGGCGGGCAGCGCGGGAGAACCAGTTGAATGCGGCGGCGGCATCGGGCTTCGGCTGCGCCAGCAGCGCGACGCCGAGCGAGAACTGCGCGGCGGGCAGCCCCGCCTCGGCGGCGGCGGCGAACAGCTTCATCGCCTTGGCCGGGTCGCGCGGCACGCCGTCGCCGTCCCAGTAGACCTTGCCCGCGTTGTATTGCCCGGCGGGGTGCCCGGCGGCGGCGGCCTTCTCGTACCAGCCGAGGCCGCCGCGCCGGTCGCGCGCCATGCCCTCGCCGTGGAACATCATGTAGCCGAGGTCGACCTGCGCCTCCGCCGAGCCCGCTTCGGCGGCGCGGCGATACCACGCAACCGCGGCGGCGGCATCCGCGGGCGTGCCGGTGCCGTCCTTCAGCATCGTCGCGTAGAGGGTCATCGCCTCGACGTCGCCCGCGCGGGCGGCGGTGGAAAGCTCGGCGAGCGCGGTCCGGAGATCGCCCGCCTGCAACGCCGCGCGGCCCTCCGCCACGCCAGCGAAAGCGGCGGGACCGAGGCTCACGCCCAGGCACACCGCCGCGATGGCGGCCACGCCGCCGAAACTCCGCTTCATCGTCCCCCCTTCCGGGGGCCGGTGCGCCCGGCCCCCTGGTCTTGCCGTCACACCGAGAGCAGTTCGTCCGCCTCGGGGTGGTCGTC
The DNA here is from genome assembly GCA_003250275.1 of Alphaproteobacteria bacterium. GTDB lineage: Bacteria > Pseudomonadota > Alphaproteobacteria > Rhodospirillales > Rhodospirillaceae > Oleispirillum. The sequence goes on along the minus strand of QKGW01000510.1, from coordinate 793 downwards.
CTTGGTCTTGTGGGCGCGCCGCGGGTCCGCGACGATGTCGAACACCAGCTTGCCCTCCGCGACGTCGACCTTGACCGCGCCGCCGTGGATCAGGCGCCCGAACAGCAGCTCTTCGGCGAGCGGCTTCTTGACGTGCTCCTGGATCATCCGGGCGAGCGGACGCGCGCCGAACGCCTGGTCGAAGCCCTTGTCGGCGAGCCATTCGCGCGCCGCTTCCGAGAGCGCGATGGTCACGCCGCGGTCGGAGAGCTGGCTCTCCAGCTGCATCACGAACTTGTCGACGACCTTCAGCACGGTGTCGGGCAGGAGGTTGGCGAAGCCGATGATCGCATCCAGGCGGTTGCGGAACTCCGGCGTGAACAGCCGCTCGATCGCCTCCTTGTCCTCGCCTTCGCGCTGATCGCGGCCGAAGCCGATCGGCGCGCGGGCGAGATCCGACGCACCGGCGTTGGTGGTGAGGATCAGGATGACGTTGCGGAAGTCCACCGACTTGCCGTTGTGATCGGTGAGGTGCCCGTGGTCCATCACCTGCAGCAGCAGGTTGTAGACGTCGTTGTGCGCCTTCTCGATCTCGTCGAGCAGCAGCACGCAATGCGGATGCTGGTCGACCGCGTCGGTGAGCAGGCCGCCCTGGTCGAAGCCGACATAGCCGGGCGGCGCGCCGATCAACCGCGAAACCGTGTGCCGTTCCATGTACTCCGACATGTCGAAGCGGATCAGCTCGATGCCCATGGTCTTGGCGAGCTGGCGCGCCACCTCGGTCTTGCCGACGCCGGTGGGGCCGGAGAACAGG
>QKGW01000309.1 GCA_003250275.1 Alphaproteobacteria bacterium | reverse complement strand
TGGCTTTCTGCTCGTAGCGCGTCGGCACCCAGTCGCCGGGGCGGCCGAGCCAGTCGTCCGGGGTTTCCGCCATCCAGGTGAAGTCGGGCGACTCCATCAGATGGCGCAGCGACCAGCGGATGTAGGTCATGTCGTCGGAGGCGACGCGCAGCTCGCCACCGTCGCGCAGGAGGCGCGCGAGTTCCGGCAGGTTGTCCGGCCCGATGAAGCGGCGCTTGGCGTGGCGCAGCTTCGGCCACGGATCGGGAAAGAGCACGAACACCCGGTCGAACGACGCCTCGGGGAAACGCCGCATCAGCATCCGGGCATCGCCGTGGTGGACGCGCACGCGGTCGGTGCTGTCCCCGGCGTCGAGCAGCGACATCAGCCGCGCGACGCCGTTGAGGAACACCTCGCAGCCGACGATGCCGACCGACGGGTTGTTGGCCGCCTGTCCGGCGAGGTGTTCGCCGCCGCCGAAGCCGATTTCGAGCCAGGCCTGCTCGACCGGTCGGGCGAACAGCGCGCGTGGGTCGAGCGGCTCTTCGCCGCCCGGCACGGCGATTTCCGGCAGCAGGGTTTCCATCAGGCGCGCGCGGCCGGGCCGCAAGGCTTTCCCCTTGCGGCGGCCGTAGAAGTGGGGCTCGCGCGCTTCCGGCGGGCGGTCTTCCGAGGTCATCGGGCGAAGGTCGCGCGCAGCCGGTCGGCGAGATCGCAACGCTCCCACGAGAACCCGCCGTCATCCTCCGGCGCGCGGCCGAAATGGCCGTAGGCCGCGGTGCGGGCGTAGATCGGGCGGTTGAGCGCGAGATGCTCGCGGATGCCGCGCGGGCTCAGGTCCATCATCTCCTGCAGCGCCCGCGCGAGTTCGGCTTCCGGCGCCTGGCCGGTGCCGAAGGTCTCGACGTAGACCGACAGCGGCTTGGAGATGCCGATGGCGTAGGACACCTGGATCAGGCAGCGCTCGGCGAGTTCGGCGGCAACGACGTTCTTGGCGAGATAGCGCGCGGCGTACGCAGCGGAACGGTCGACCTTGGTCGGATCCTTGCCGGAGAACGCCCCACCGCCGTGCGGCGCGGCGCCGCCGTAGGTGTCGACGATGATCTTGCGGCCGGTGAGACCGCAATCGCCGTCGGGGCCGCCGATGACGAAGCGGCCGGTCGGGTTGACGTAGAATTCGTCCTCGGGCGGCATCCAGCCTTCCGGCAGCACGTTCTCGACGAACGGGCGGACGAGGCGGCGGATGTCGGCCTGCGAAACGCCCTCGGCGTGCTGGGTCGAGACCACCACCGAGGTCGCGCCGACCGGCTTGCCGTCCTTGTAGCGCAGGGTCACCTGGCTCTTCGCGTCGGGACCGAACTCGGGGCGGCTGCCGTCGTGACGGGCGGCGGCCATGGTCTTGAGGATGTTGTGGGCGTAGACGATCGGCGCGGGCATCAGCTCCGGCGTCTCGTTGACCGCGTAGCCGAACATGATGCCCTGGTCGCCGGCACCCTCGTCCTTGTTGCCGGCGGCGTCGACGCCCATCGCGATGTCGACCGACTGGGCGTGGAGCAGCACCTCGACTTCGCAGTCGGCGTGGTGGAAACCGTTCTGTTCGTAGCCGATCGCCTTCACCGCGTCGCGCGCGGCCGCCTCGATGGTCTCGGACGTGATCGACGCCGGGCCGCGGACTTCGCCCGCGAGCACGATGCGGTTGGTGGTGGCGAGCGTTTCACATGCGACACGGGCGTAGGGATCGGCGGCGAGAAACGTGTCGACGACGGCGTCCGAGATTCGGTCGCACACCTTGTCCGGGTGTCCTTCGGCGACCGACTCGCTGGTGAACAGGTAATCGGTTTGAAACATTCTTCAGAGATCCCTCTCGTGACCGCGCGTGCCGGAGAAACCCGACAACGGCGAAACTGGCGACGGCCAAACACAACGGCAACGCGCGCCGCCTCCGGCGCGCGAACGTTACCTCTGGTAGCCGAAGTGGACCCCCAACGCAAGAACGGCGCATACCCCGCCACCTGCGGAGGACGCAGCCGAAACCGATCGGCCGCGTTCCGCACGCACGGGCACCGCGTCACCGCCGGAATTACGAGCCCGAACCCGGGCCTTCGGTCGCGGCGGCGAGCGCCTTGGCGAGGTCGAACACGCGCTTGCGCACCATCGGATCGAGAATGCGATAGTAGGCGCGGACCAGTTCGAGGGTTTCCCGCTTGGTGAGCGGGTCTGCCTCCATCGCCTCGGGTTCCTCGGCGAGGCCGGAGATCAGCCGCGGGCTGTGCCCCGCGACGTCTTCGGTCATGTCGTCGTAGAAGAAGCTCACCGGCACGTCGAGAACGCGGCTGAGGTCCCAGAGACGGCTCGCGCCGACTCGGTTGGTGCCCCGTTCATACTTTTGGACCTGCTGAAAGGTCAGACCCAACGCGTCGCCGAGGCGCTCCTGGCTCATACCCAGGAGGGTACGGCGCAGGCGGATACGCCCTCCAACGTGGACGTCGACCGGATTCGGATTGCCTTGCGGGGTTCTACCCCTGGATGAGCCGCGTAAGCGGGCTTCGTCGTGCTGTTTGTAGGTTAATCCCGGCATTTCCCTCTCCTGGAATTGCCCCAATCCCACTCCCGTACCACAGCCTGCCCTAAGTTTAGGATATACATGCGGTTGTATGACCGTCAACCGCGAACCCCCTGGAATGTCCTTACCATACGTATGTGATCTCAGTATCCGGAATATGCAACCTTTCGAAAGTCCGGAAGGCGGTTTTTTGCCATCCATTGCGCGCCCAACGCCGCCAACGCGGCAAGGACCAGGATCGTCGCATTCCCCCATTGGGCGAACCAGGTCGGCCGGAGCGGGCGCGGCAGGGGCGAATCGACGACGCCCCGGCGGCCGAGATCGAGCCCGGCGACGACTCTGCCGTAGGGGTCGACGACCGCGCTGATGCCGGTGTTGGCGGCACGCACCAACGGCAGTCCCTCCTCCACCGAACGCAGGAGGGCGGAGGCGAAATGTTGATGCGGCCCCGCCGAAAGGCCGAACCAGGCATCGTTGGTGACGTTGAGGAGCCACGCGGGCCGGTCGGCGGCGTTCACCACCGCACCGGGGAAGATCACTTCGTAGCAGACCAGCGGGCCGTAGGGCGGCGTGCCGGGCAGATGCTCGGTGGCGAGCCCCGGCCCCGGCGTGAAGTCGACCCGGCCCGCGGTGAGCTTGGCCACCGGCAGGACGCCGCCGAGCGGAACGTATTCGCCGAACGGCACGAGATGCGCCTTGTCGTAAACTTCGCCGACGCGGCCCTCGGCGTCGACGGCGACGACGCTGTTCCAGATCCGCAGCGGTTCGCCGGGGCGGCTGTGGCGCGGTGCGCCGGTGATCAGCCAGCCGGCGGGCGGCGCGGCCTGAGCGACGAGGTTGCGCACGATCGCGTCGTCGGGACCGTCGACCGGCCAGGTCGTCGCGGTTTCCGACCAGATCACGTGGGTGGCCTTTTCCCATCCCGGCGCGCGGCTGAGCATCACCTGCTCGACGAGGTTGTCGCGGCGCGCCATCGGGTCCCACTTGAGGCTCTGCGGGATGTCGGGCTGAACCAG
>QKGW01000004.1 GCA_003250275.1 Alphaproteobacteria bacterium | reverse complement strand
GCGGTCCTCGGCGGAGAGGTGCGAGGACCCATGACCGAACGGCACCGAAGCGGCCATGTAGGAAACGGCGTAGCTCTCCGGCGTGAACGCGTCGAGCGACTGCATCGCCGCGGGCGCGACGGGCTTGGCGGGCTGCGCCTTGGCGGCCGAACCCGGCGAGGCGGGCGGCGAGGCGGGCGGCAGATCGGCGGCACCGGCGACGGCGCCCGGAGCGGCCTGCGCGGTGCCCGCCGGAACCGTCTCGGTGCGCGGCGGCAGCGCCGCGTCGGGGTTCGACGGAGCGGACGCGGTGGCGGGCCTCGGAGCCGGTTGCGGCGCGGGAGCGGGCGTGACCTTGGGCGGTTCCGCCGCGGCGACCTTGGGCGCCGGAGCGGGGGCCGGAGCCGGAGCGACCTCGACCTTCGGCGGCGGAGCGGTGCGCAGCGGACGCACCACGGTGACGTCGGCGCGTCCCGAGCCGTTGGTGTAATCGTGCTTCTGATCGCCCGCGGAGAGGCTCTGCGGCAGATCCGCCGCCTGTTCGGAAGGCTGGATCATCTGCGGCGGCTTCGGCGCGTCGCTGAACCAGGAACACCCGGCAAGCAGGAAGCCGCCGAAAGCGGCGATACCGACGCCACGGGCCCGCGCGGCCCAGGCCGACCCTGCGCCCCCCCAAACATCCGCCCCGAATCGCATTGTGTCAGATTCCTTCGACTGCGTGCGGGCGTGCCGCCCCCGACGGCCGTCCGCCCATTTGACCCGTCATTCGTATACCATCAAAACCGGGAGGCGTGAATCCCCGAAAGGGATCACTCCGCCGCCTCGGCCTGCGCCTCCATGTACTCGTGCGCGAGTTCGACGTAATGCCCGGCGTGCGGTACGAAATTCTCGATTTCCTCGGGGCGCAGCTTGCGCAGGAACTTGGCGGGGGAACCGCCCCAGAGTTCGCCCGAGGGCACGCGCTTGTTCTGGGTGAGGAGCGCGCACGCCCCGAGCATCCCGCCGCTTTCCACCACCGCGCCGTCGAGGATCGTCGACCCCATGCCGACGAAGCTGCGGTCCTCGAGCACGCAACCGTGGAGGATCGCGCCGTGGCCGACGGTGACGTCGTCGCCGACGATCGTCGGGGTGCCGTTGGAGAGGTGGATGACGGTGCCGTCCTGGATGTTCGAGCGCTTGCCGATGCGGATCATGTCGACGTCGCCGCGCAGCACGCAGCCGAACCAGATGTTGGAATCCTCGCCGATCACCACGTCGCCCATCACCGAGGCGCCGGGTGCGACGAAGGCGGTCGGATGGATTTCGGGGAGAACGCCGCGATAGGGCAGAATGATCGGTTTCATCGGGACCTCTGCAAAAAGTGGAAGGCGGCCCGTAGGCCGCCTTTTCTATTTAAGGGAACATCGGAACCTGAACCAGCCCCAGCGTCTCGTCGAAGCCGAGCATCACATTCATGTTCTGCACCGCCTGGCCGGACGCGCCCTTGGTGAGGTTGTCGATCGCGCAGGTGAGGATCACCCCGCCCGGACGCCGGTCGGCGGTCACGCCGATGAGCGCGAGGTTGGAGCCGCGGGTGTGGCGGGTGTGCGGCGTCTGGCCGAACGGCAGCACCTTGACGAACGGCTCGCCGGCGTAGCGCGAAGCGAGGGTCGCGTGCAGATCCGCCGGCGACGCGCCGCCGGCGCAGTCGACGTAGATGGTCGAGAGCATCCCGCGGTTCATCGGGATCAGGTGCGGGGTGAAGCTGACGATCACCGGCTTGCCCGCCGCGTCGCTCAGGCCCTGCTCGATCTCGGGCGCGTGGCGGTGGCTGGCGACGCCGTAGGCGTGCATCCCCTCGGCCACCTCGGTGTAGAGCGAGCCCTCCTTCGCCGCGCGGCCCGCGCCGGAAACCCCCGACTTCGAGTCGATGACGATCCGCCCGGCGTCGACCTGCCCCGCCGCGATCAGCGGGATCAGCGGCAGCTGCGCGGTGGTCGGGTAGCAGCCGGGGTTGGCGACGAGGCGCGCGTTCGCGATCGCCGCGCGGTGGATCTCGGTGAGGCCGTAGACCGCCTCGGCCTGAAGCTCGGGCGCGAGATGGGCGTGGCCGTACCATTCGGCGTAGCTGTCGAGGCTGCGCAGGCGGAAATCGGCGGAGAGGTCGCAGACCTTCTTGTCCCGCGGCAGCGCGGCGATGATCTCCTGCGTCGTGCCGTGCGGCAGCGCGCAGAAGATGAAGTCGACCGAGGCCGCGTCGAACGCGTCGAGCGCGATCAGGTCCGGCAGGCCGAACGGCGCGAGGTGCGGAAACACCGAGGCCATCGGCTGGCCCGCCTTGCGGTCGGCGGTGAGTGCGGTCAGGCGCACGCGCGGGTGGGTCGCCAGCAATCGGATGAGTTCGGCGCCGGTGTAGCCGCTCGCCCCGAGAATCGCCACCTTGACCTGATCCGCCATCGCATCGTCCTTTCCTGTACCGCGCGACCTTCGCGCCATTTATGGAATGCCTGAAACCTGCGCAAGAGAAAAGGCCCGCCGTGTTTCGGGCGGGCCTTTCCGATAGTCGGCGTTGCGGGCAGCCGCCCGCTGCCGATCAACGCTTGGAGAACTGGAAGCTACGGCGGGCCTTCGCCTTACCGTACTTCTTACGCTCGACGACGCGCGAGTCGCGGGTCAGGAAGCCCGCCTTCTTCAGCACGCCGCGCAGATCCGGCTCGAACAGGTTGAGCGCGACCGAGATGCCGTGACGCACCGCGCCGGCCTGGCCCGACAGACCGCCGCCCTTGACGGTGCAGACGACGTCGAACTGACGCTCGCGGTTGGCGACGACGAACGGCTGGTTGATCACCATGCGCAGCACCGGACGCTGGAAGTAGTCCAGAACGTCGCGGCCGTTGACGGTGATCTTGCCGGTGCCGGCCTTGACCCAGACGCGGGCGACCGCGTTCTTGCGCTTGCCGGTGGCGTAGGAGCGCCCGAGTTCGTCGCGCTTCGGCTCGGCCTTGGCCGGCTCGGCAACGGCGACGACGTCCTTCAGGGCCTCGAGGGACTTGAGATCATCGGCCATGGAGTTACACGCTCCTCTTGTTCTTCGGGTTGAGCGCGGCGACGTCGAAGGTCTCCGGCTGCTGCGCCTCGTGCGGGTGCGCCGGACCGGCGTAGACGCGCAGCTTCTTCAGCTGGGCGCGGCCGAGCGGGCCCTTCGGCACCATGCGCTGCACCGCCTTCTCGATCACGAGCTCGGGGGTCTTGCCTTCCAGCAGCTGGGCCATGGTGCGGTCCTTGATGCCGCCCGGATAGCCGGTGTGCCAGTAGAAGCGCTTATCGGTCAGCTTGCGGCCGGTGAGCTTCACCTTCTCGGCGTTGACCACGACCACATGATCGCCGCAGTCGATGTGCGGCGTATAGGTCGGCTTATGCTTGCCTCGCAGGATGTTGGCGATGATGACCGCCAGACGGCCGAGAACCACGTCCTCGGCGTCGATCAGCAGCCACTTGCGCTCAACCTCGGAGGGCTTGGCGGAATAGGTTTTCATCACACCGTCCGTCTTGTTCTGATTCGGTGAACAGCCGGCCCGCGCACCACGCGCCAGCCGTCAAGGCGGCGGAGTATGCCACAGCGCAACC
>QKGW01000318.1 GCA_003250275.1 Alphaproteobacteria bacterium | reverse complement strand
GGCGTGCGGCGGCATCTGCAACCGTGAGGCGGCCGTTCGGACGCCGGAAGCGGGGGATCAGTAATCGCGGCGGTACGGCGTGCGCGTGCGCACCGGCACCCGGATCGGGGCCATGTTCATCCGGTCGAGACCGTATCCGGGCAGATCCACGTGAATGCCCATCCACATCTTCATCAGCTTCGCGAAGAGTTCCTTCATCCGGGCCTCCCTCGGTCCGTCATACCCTGCCTGATTCACATATGGGTAACGTGGCGGGGATTGTGGAGTTCCCCGCACGGGTATCTTTGGAGGGAGATAAAAATGCAACACCGCCGCGCCCGGGGGGGCACGGCGGCGTTTTGCCGGGCGCGATGCGCCTCAGGCGTACTTGACCTCGATGATCTCGAAGGATTTGCGGCCGCCGGGGGTCGAGACGTCGACGGAATCCCCGGCCTTCTTGCCGATCAGCGCCTTGCCGAGCGGCGAGACGATCGAGATCCGGCCCGACTTGATGTCGGCCTCGTGCGCGCCGACGATCTGGTATTCCTTCTCTTCCTCGGTGTCCTCGTCGGCGAGCAGCACGGTCGCGCCGAAGCGCACCTGGTCGCCCGAGATCTGCGAGATGTCGATCACCTGGGCGCGCGAAATCAGGTCCTCGAGCTCCTTGATCCGGCCCTCGATGAAACTCTGGCGTTCGCGCGCGGCGTGGTACTCGGCGTTTTCCGAGAGGTCGCCGTGTTCGCGCGCCTCGCCGATCGCCCGGATCACATCCGGACGCGCGGTGCCTTTCAGGAACTTCAGTTCATCTTCCAGACGGGCGAAGCCGTCCGGAGTCATGGGAATCTTTTCCAATTCCGAGACCCTTTAGCCTTAAGGGGAAGATTTGCCGCGGCGGTTGTCCGCCCTGCTTTCACGCGTTCTTCGGCAAAGGTTGTTCAAAGTACCCTTGCAACGCCTGCACATCAAGCCCCTCGCATTTCAGCGCCCGGATGCCGGCGATGGTGGCGCGCGCGCCGGTCATCGTCGTGGTGTGGGCGATGTTGTGGGTGAGCGCGGTGCGGCGGATCGAGAAGCTGTCGGCCACCGACATCGCGCCGTCGGTGGTGTTGATGACGAGCTGCACGCCGCCCGAGAGCATCAGGTCGACGCAGTGCGGGCGGCCCTCCATCACCTTGTTGACCAGGGTGACCTTGAGGCCGGCGTCGGCCAGCACCTTGCCGGTGCCGCGGGTGGCGACGACCTCGAAGCCGAGGTCGATGAAGTCGCGCGCGATCTCGACCGCGGCGGGCTTGTCGTGGTCCTTGACCGAGATGAACACCGTGCCCGCGAGCGGCAGCGCCGAACCCGCGCCGAGCTGCGCCTTGGCGTAGGCGCGGCCGAAGTCGCTGTCGATGCCCATCACCTCGCCGGTGGACTTCATTTCCGGCCCGAGGAGGATGTCGACCCCGGCGAAGCGGGCGAACGGGAACACCGCCTCCTTCACCGCGACGTGGGCGGGCGGCGTCTCCGAGAGATTGAACGAGGCGAGGGGCTCGCCCGCCATCACCCGCGAGGCGATCTTCGCCACCGGCACGCCGGTCGCCTTGGCGACGAACGGCACGGTGCGCGAGGCGCGCGGGTTGACCTCGAGAAGGTAGACGTCCTCGCCCTTGATCGCGAACTGGATGTTCATCAGGCCGACGACGTGGAGCTCCTTGGCGAGCAGACGGGTCTGGCGCTTGAGTTCCGCGATGATCGGCTCGGAGAGCGAGTAGGGCGGCAGCGAGCAGGCGCTGTCGCCCGAGTGGATGCCGGCTTCCTCGATGTGCTGCATGATCCCGGCGACGTAGACGTCGGTGCCGTCGGCGATCGCGTCGACGTCGACCTCGATCGCGTCCTGGAGGTAGCTGTCGATCAGCACCGGGCTGTCGCCGGTCACCTTCACCGCCGAGGAGATGTACTCGTTGAGCGCGGTCTCGGTGTAGACGATCCGCATCGCGCGGCCGCCGAGCACGTAGGACGGGCGGATCACCACCGGGTAGCCGATCTTCGCCGCGACGGCGCGGGCCTCGTCGGCCGAGCGCGCGGTGCCGTTGACCGGCTGCTTGAGGCCGGTCTTCTGCAGCAGGTCGTGGAAGCGCTCGCGGTCCTCGGCGACGTCGATCGCGTCGGGCGAGGTGCCGAGGATCGGAATGTTCGCGGCTTCGAGGGCGGCGGAGAGCTTGAGCGGGGTCTGGCCGCCCAGCTGCACGATCACGCCCTTGAGGTAGCCCTTCTCCTGCTCCTTGCGCGCGATCGCGATCACGTCTTCCTCGGTCAGCGGCTCGAAGTAGAGGCGGTCCGAGGTGTCGAAGTCGGTGGAGACGGTCTCCGGGTTGCAGTTGACCATGATCGTCTCGTAGCCGACGTCGGACAGCGCGAAGGCGGCGTGGACGCAGCAGTAGTCGAACTCGATGCCCTGGCCGATGCGGTTCGGACCGCCGCCGAGGATCATCACCTTGGTGCGCTCGGAGGGCTCGGCCTCGCACTCGCCCTTGGTCAGGCCGTTGCCCTCGTAGCACGCGTACATGTAGGGCGTCTTCGACGGGAACTCGGCGGCGCAGGTGTCGATGCGCTTGAACACCGGGTGGACGTCGAGCACCTCGCGGCGGAACACCACTTCCTTCTTGGTGCGGCCGGTGAGTTCCATGATCCGCGCGTCGGAGAAGCCCATCGCCTTGATCCGCTGCATGTCCTGCGCGTTCAGCGGCAGGCCGTTCTTGCGCAGGTCGGCCTCGGCGTCGACGATCTCCTCGATCCGCTCAAGGAACCACGGGTCGTAGGAGCACGCCTGGTGGATCTCGGCGACGGTGAGGCCGTGGCGGAACGCCTGGGCGATGGTGAGCAGGCGGTCGGGCTTCGGCGCGGCGAGCGCCTTCATCACCGCGATCCGGGTGGTCTCGGCGGAATCCGGGTCGATGCCGGGTATCTCGACCTCGTTGAGGCCGGTGAGGCCGGTCTCCATCGAGCGCAGGCCCTTCTGCATACTCTCGGCGAAGGTGCGGCCGATCGACATCGCTTCGCCCACCGACTTCATCGAGGTGGTGAGGATCGCCTCGGTGTCGGGGAACTTCTCGAAGGTGAAGCGCGGAATCTTGGTGACGATGTAGTCGATCGTCGGCTCGAACGACGCCGGGGTGCAGCCGGTGATGTCGTTCATCAGTTCGTCGAGGGTGTAACCGACCGCGAGCTTGGCCGCGACCTTGGCGATCGGGAAGCCGGTGGCCTTGGAGGCGAGCGCCGAGGACCGCGACACCCGCGGGTTCATCTCGATCACCACCATGCGCCCGTCGTCCGGGTTGATCGCGAATTGCACGTTCGACCCGCCGGTGTCGACGCCGATCTCGCGCAGCACCGCGATCGAGGCGTTGCGCATGATCTGGTATTCCTTGTCGGTCAGCGTCAGCGCCGGGGCGACGGTGACCGAATCGCCGGTGTGCACGCCCATCGGATCGACGTTCTCGATCGAGCAGATGATGATGCAGTTGTCCGCGTGATCGCGGACCACCTCCATCTCGTATTCCTTCCAGCCGAGCACGCTCTCCTCGACCAGCACTTCGTGCACCGGCGAGGCGGCGAGACCCGAATGGATGATCGCCTCGAA
>QKGW01000115.1 GCA_003250275.1 Alphaproteobacteria bacterium | reverse complement strand
GCTCGCGGCGAAGATCCTCGGCGTTCCCGCGGTGATCGTGATGCCGCACGACGCCCCGGCGGCGAAGGTCGCGGCGACCAAGGGCTACGGCGCCGAAGTGGTCTCCTACGACCGCTACAGCGAGGATCGCGAGGCGATCGGGGCGAAGCTCTCCGCCGAGCGCGGCCTCACCATCATCCCGCCCTACAACCACCCCGACGTGATCGCCGGTCAGGGCACCGCGGCGAAGGAACTGATCGAGGAAGTCGGGCCGCTCGACTACGTCTTCGCGCCGGTCGGCGGCGGCGGGCTGATCTCCGGCACCGCGCTCTCGGCCAAGGCGCTCTGCCCCGATTGCAAGGTGATCGGCGTCGAGCCCGCGGCGGGCAACGACGCACAGCGTTCGCTCGCCGAGGGCCGGATCGTCCACATCGACACCCCCAAGACGATCGCCGACGGCGCGCAGACCCAGCACATCGGCGACCTCACCTACACGATCATGAAGCGCGACCTCGCGGAAATCCGCACCGCCACCGACGCCGAACTGATCGAGGCGATGGGCTTCTTCGCGACGCGGATGAAGATCGTCGTCGAGCCGACCGGCTGCCTCGGCTTCGCCGCCGCGAAGCAGATCGCACCCGCGCTCGCGGGCAAACGCGTCGGCATCATCCTCTCCGGCGGCAACGTCGACATGACGCGCTTCTGCGAGCTTCTCGCGGGGTAGCGGCCCGGCGAGACGGCCGGAGAGAACGCCGCTTTCCGCCCACGATCGTCATGGCCGGGCTCGTCCCGGCCATCCACGTCCCGGGGGGGACCCCGGCAAGACGCGGACCCCCGGGACGAGCCCGGGGGTGACGCGTGTTCGTGCTCCCGAGCTCCGGCTTACTTCACCGCAGCGTACTTGCCGTCCTTCCACTGGTAGACGACGAACGCCGGGACCTTCAGGTCACCCTTGGCGTCGAAGGAAAGATCGCCGATCACGGTCGGGAAAGTGCCCGCCGCCATCGCGTTGCGCAGCGGCTCGTACTTCACGCTCTTGGCCTGCTTGGCGGCCTGCTCGAACAGCTGCATCGCGGCGTAGGCGTAGAGGACGTAGCCTTCCGGATCGACGTTCTTCTTCTTGAACTCGGCGACCACCGGAGCGGCGGCCGGGTTCTCGCGCGGGTCCGGCGAGAAGGTGAACATCACGTTGTTGGCGGCGGCGCCGGCGATCGTCGGCAGCTCCGAGTTGGTCATCGTGTCGCCCGACATCACCGTCAGCTTCATCCCGGCTTCCTGCGCCTGGCGGACGATCAGGCCGACCTCGGTGTGGTAGCCGCCGTAAGCCATCACGGTCACGCCGAGGGACTTCAGCTTGGTGATCAGCGAGGAGTAGTCGCGCTCGCCGGCGGTGATCGATTCCTCTATCACCGGCTTCAGGCCCTTGGCCTTCATCGCCTTCGACATCTCGGTGGCGAGACCCTTGCCGTAGGCCGACTTGTCGTCGATCACCGCGACCTTGGCCTTGGCGAAGTGCGAGGCGATGTAGCCGCCCGCAACCATGCCCTGCTGGTCGTCGCGGCCCATGATGCGGAAGATGTTCTTGAGACCGCGCTCGGTGACCTTCGGATTGGTCGACACCGTCGCCATCGGGATCTGCGCTTCGTTGTAGATGTCGGAAGCGGGGATCGTCGACGACGAGCACCAGTGGCCGTGCATGAAGGCGATGCCTTCCGTCACCATCTTGTTCGCCACCGCGACCGCCTGCTTCGGATCGCAGGCGTCGTCACCGACGACGAGCTTGAGCTTCTCGCCCAGAACGCCGCCGCGCGCGTTGATGTCGGCGATCGCGAGGTCCGCCCCCTGACGGATCTGATCGCCCGCGGAGGCGTATTGGCCGCTCATCGGACCGGCGATGGCAACCAGGGTCTCGGCGGTCGCGGGGCTCGCTGCCAACGCCGCGGCGGCCAGGGCCACGCCCCCTACAATGGACTTGCGCATCCGAATTCTCCTTGGAGTGAATTATTGGAGTTGGAAACCAAGCCTCCCGTCCTGTCCGCATCTGTCGCGCGGTTCAGGGAACCAAAAGCTCTTGAATGTAACGCGGCAATGCGAACGCCGCCAGATGAACCTCGGGCGTGTAGTAGCGGGTCACGAGGCCGCGGGAGTCGGCCACCGTGCGCAGGCTCTCGACGCCGAGGGTCCGCAGGGAGGGATCGTTGGACGCCCAGCCGAGCGCCATGAACCCGCCGACGTAGGTCGGCACGCAGCAGAGCGCGAAGGTGACGTCGGAGAACGCCGAACGGAGACGGCGGTAGGAGAGCGTGAGCCCGCGGGGCTGGCGGAACGGCACCCCCGACTGGGTGACGACGACGCCGCGCGGGTTGAGGATGCGCGCGCAGTCGGCGTAGAACTTTTCGGTGAAGAGCACCTCGCCCGGCCCTTCCGGGTCGGTCGAATCGACCACGATGACGTCGAATTTCTCTTCGGTTTCCGCAACGTAGGCGAGGCCGTCGCCGATCCGCACGACCACCCGCGGGTCGTCGAACGCCCCCGCCGAAAGCGTCGGCAGGAAGCGCCTCGAAACCTCGACCACGGCGGCGTCGATCTCGGCGAGGACAACGCGCTCGACCGGGTGCTTCAAGATCTCGCGCAGGCAACCGCCGTCGCCGCCGCCGACCACCAGCACCGATTTCGCGGCGCCGTGGGCGACGAGCGCCGGATGCACGATCATCTCGTGGTAGACGAACTCGTCGGCGGTGGTGGTCTGCACCACGCCGTCGAGCGTGAGCAGGGTTCCGAAGCCCGGGGTCTCGAAGACCTCGAGCTTCTGAAACGGCGTCTCCTCGCTGTGCAACAGGCGCACGCCTTCGAACGCCTGCTGCCAGTCGGGATAGAGCGTCTCGACGAAACGTGTCACCACGTCGTCATTCCGCGCTTGTGCTCGTTGAGGGTGATGTGCCCCGGGTGGAAGGCTTCCCGCAGCTTGGGGATGCACTTGTACGGGTCGCACGCGCCGCACATGAACACGTCGAGTGCGGCATAGTTGCGTTCGGGCCACGTATGGATCGAGATGTGACTCTCGGCCAACACCAGCACACCCGAGATCCCGCCGTTCGGCGTGAAGTGATGCAGATGGGTGTGCAGGATCGTCGCCCCGGCCTCTTCGGCCGCGGCGGTCAGCGTACTCTCGACGATATCGAGGCGATCGAGATTGGTCGCCCCCCAAAGGTCGATGATCAGATGCGTCCCGGCGAACTTCACGCCGTCGCGCTCGACGAAATAGTCGTTGTCGTTGTCGACAACAGGCCACAAGCGAGCTCCCGCGGGGCGTCCCGCGAGCGAACTAACCGAACCGTTTTGGGAGTCTCTCAGATCCGTTTCCGAGTTCATCCCCAGTTGGGTGGCCAGAGAAGCATTTTTCATGATTCCCCACTCCTAACCAGTAGATGGACCAGATTTTTTCTGGAACGCGTGTTGTGGGGTATGGGGGGTCCGAATGCAAGAAAAATTTCACCGGCCCCAGGCATGGTGTCCCCACCCGGGGCGGGGACCATCCATGGAAATCGTGGGGTCAATTGATGCCGGAGAGACCGGTCTGCTGCATACGAGTCTTGTACTCGCCGAGGAACGAACGGAAATTCTCCGCCTGTTTGATCTGCTCCTCCACCGAAGCCATGTCGATGAGACCCGACGAAGTGCGGTTGGTGAGCAGGTTGAAGGCGTCGAACTCCGAGGTCGCGTTCATGAACGGCAGGTAGTCGCGGCGCACCTGGGCGATCTCGCGGCGCTGGTCCGACAGGCGCAGGGCGGTGACCCATTGCAGCACCCGCTGGCGCATCTGCGGCGACATCTGGGTGCCCGGCTCGGGCGCGTGCACGGTGCGCGCCAGCGCCTCGGCGGCGCCCGCCCAGTTCTGCTGGCGCCACTGGATTTCGGCCTTGAGCAGATTGGCGTCGTCGCCGTTGTCGGTGGCGAGGTTCTTGAGCGCCGCGTCGGGCTGGCCGAGATCGGCGAGCGCGCGCGCGCGCAGCAGTTCGCGCTGGTGCGAAAGATCGGCGGCGATGCCCGGCACCTCGGACTTCTTGAGCGCGGCGAGGGCGAGCGCGGGCTGGCGGTTGAGGAGCTGAACCAGCGCGAGGCGGGTGCCGACGCGCGCCTTCTCGACGCCTTGCAGGCGGGTGTCGACCTGATGGTCGAGCAGTTGCGCCGCCTGATCGAGGAGATCGACGCCGACGAGGCGGTCGGCGAGCTTGCGATACATCTCGTCGCCGTCCGGGCCGGTCGGCACCAGTTCGCGGAACTCGTCGAACAGCGCGATCGCGCGCACCGGCGGCATGTCGTCGGCGCGGTCGTTGAGGTAAAGCTCGCGGAAGGTGGTGCGCATCAGCTCGGTGACGTCGGCGAGGCCGGGCGACTGGCGGAAGTATCCGGCCATCTGCTTGAGCACGCGCAGGCCCTCGCCGTAGCGCTTCGCCTTGAG
>QKGW01000055.1 GCA_003250275.1 Alphaproteobacteria bacterium | reverse complement strand
TCGCCAACTTCATGCTCGTCGGCGCGCCGATCTCGGTGGTGCTGCTGGTGGTCTGCTGGTGGCTGCTGCCGGTGATGTTCCCGATGAAGGCGCTCGACCTCAGCCAGGCCGGCGCGATCGTCGACGAAGAGCTCGAGAAGCTCGGCCCGATGTCGAAGGGCGAGAAGCTCACCTTCGCCGTGTTCATCTTCACTGCCCTGTTCTGGATCCTGCGCCCGCAGATCCTCGGCGCGCTGCCGCCGGTGACGATGGCGGGCAAGGCGGTGTCGCTCTCCAAGGTGATGTCCGACTCCACCGTCGGCATGATCGCGCTGCTGCTCTGCTTCCTCATCCCGGTCGACTTCAAGAAGGGCCGGATGATGCTCGACAACAGCCTCTTCGCGAAGGGCATTCCGTGGGACGCGATCCTGCTGTTCGGCGGCGGGTTCGCGCTCGGCGCGGGTCTCGACAAGTCGGGCGTGTCGGCTTACGTCGCCTCGCAGATGAAGGGCCTCGCGGGCATGTCCCCGATCATCATCATGGGCGTGCTGGCGCTGGTTTCGATGCTGCTCACCCAGATGACCTCGAACACCGCCGTCGCCGCGACCTTCGTGCCGCTCGCGATCTCGGTGGCCCAGGGCGTCGGCGCGCACCCGCTCTCGACCGCGATCCCGGTTGCGCTCGGCGCTTCGCTCGCGTTCTCGCTGCCGGTGGCGACCCCGCCGAACGCGATCGTGTTCGGCTCCGGCCTGATCCGCGTGCCGGACATGTTCAAGTCGGGCATGACGCTCAACCTCATCGGTATCGTCATCACCCTGGTGAGCATGTACGTGATGATGCCGATCGCCTTCGGCGTGAAGCTCTGATCCTTCGTCCCTCGCGGGACCGATCCACTTCCGGCCCCGCCGCCCTTCCGGGCGGCGGGGTTTTTCGTTGTCGCGCGCGGCCGGGTTTCGAGTCCGCAGCGACCTTCCTGGCGGGGTGAAAACCGCCGCCGGAATGCTCCGGAATCCCCCGCACGCCACCGCCGCGGCTGGGTCCAAAGCGCGTCGTGATTGCGGCTAAATCAAGGCGGGTGAGTTGAATTCACCTGGGGTGGCGGGAGTGTGACGAGAAAGGCCGTATTTATGCCATTATTTAAACATAATTAGACGAAATATCGGGTCTATACGAAATATTCGGGCAATCCATCTCGCCTCCATAATGTACGATAACGTGCTGAATACATTTGATAAAAAATTTCATCGTCGGACGTATCGGGCTCAAGGGAGGGTGCGGGGGTGATTGTTTTTCTTCCGGCGAGCGGGATAATTTCCTTGCGGATCAATGCATAGCGATGGCTAGGCAAAGAGAACGCCGCCAAACAACCTGAAACATGGAAATAAGATGGCGGGTTTCCCCTTGCCATCTTTAGGCGTTCTGATACTCCCACGTCGAGATGCGGCTCGGACTGATCCCCGGGGGAGATCACCCGCGGAAGGAGCCCGTCGATCCAATTTGTATTGGGGGATAATATGACTGCTGCTTCTTCGAGCGCAGGCATCGCGGCTGATGCCGGGATGACCACCGACCGCAAGAAAGAAATCGTTGGTTTGTTCCTGGGTGTGGCGTTCCTGCTGTACACCCTGTTTACCGCTCCGCCGGAAGGCATTTCGCTGTCCGCGTGGAAGACCATCGGCGTGACCCTGCTGATGGCCACCTGGTGGATGCTCGAGGCGATTCCGATCGCCGTCACCGCCCTGGTGCCGCTGGTGCTGTTCCCGGCGCTCGGCATCATGACCGCCAAGGACGTCGCGCCGAACTACGCCCAGGACCTGATCTGGCTGTTCGTCGGCGGTTTCGCCCTCGCCTATGCGATGGAAACCTGGAACCTGCACCGCCGCGTTTCGCTGCTGGTGCTGAAGATTTGCGGCACCAATCCGAAGATGTTGATCCTCGGCTTCATGATCGCGACCGGCTTCCTCTCCGCGTGGATGTCCAACACCGCCTGCGCGGCGCTGATGATGCCGATCGGCATGGCGATCGTGAAGATGGTGCAGGAAGGCGAAGGCCGTTCCGATCTCGAGAAGAAGGCGGCGATCAACTTCGGCATCTGCGTGATGCTCGGCATCGCCTTCTCCGCCTCGATGGGCGGCATGGCGACCCTGATCGGCACCCCGCCGAATGCGGTGATGGCCGGCCAGGTCGAAAAGATGACCGGCACCGCCGTTCCGTTCGCCAACTTCATGCTCGTCGGTGGCCCGATCGGCATCGCGCTGCTCGCGATCTGCTGGTGGCTGCTGCCGGTGATGTTCCCGATCAAGGCGCTCGACCTGTCGGCCGCCGGCGCGATCGTGGACGAAGAGCTCGAGAAGCTCGGCCCGATGAGCCGCGGTGAAACCCTCACCACCATCCTGTTCGTGTGCACCGCGCTGTTCTGGGTTCTGCGTCCGCAGATCCTCAACGCGCTGCCGCAGGTGAACATGGGCGGCAAGTCGCTCTCGCTCGCGAAGGTGATGTCCGACTCGACCGTCGGTATGCTCGCGCTGCTGCTCGCGTTCATCATTCCGGTGGACTTCAAGAAGGGCCGGATGCTGCTCGACAACAGCCTCTTCGCGAAGGGCATTCCGTGGGACGCCATCCTGCTGTTCGGCGGCGGGTTCGCGCTCGGCGCCGCGCTCGACAAGTCGGGTGTGTCGGCCTACGTCGCGAGCCAGATGAAGGGTCTCGCCGGGATGAGCCCGATCATCATCATGGCGATCCTCGCCCTGGTGTCGATGCTGCTCACCCAGATGACCTCGAACACCGCGGTGGCCGCGACCTTCGTGCCGCTCGCGATCTCGATCGCACAGGGCATGGGCGTCTCGCCGCTCCTGATGGCGATCCCGGTCGCGCTCGGCGCTTCGCTCGCGTTCTCGCTGCCGGTGGCGACCCCGCCGAACGCGATCGTGTTCGGCTCGGGCCTGATCCGCGTGCCGGACATGTTCAAGTCGGGCATGACGCTCAACCTCATCGGCATCGCGATCTCGATCGTGGTGATGGCGGTGATGATGCCGATCGCCTTCGGCGTGAAGCTCTAAGACGCGTTTCGCATCGCGCGAAACCGGCCCGCCGCCCTTCGGGGCGGCGGGTTTTTTGTTGTCCGCGCCGCCGCCGTGCGGGGAACACAATATCAACCTGAAAGCGCCTCAACCGGGGCGCAGGTCAACCATAACCGGGGTTCGATTGCATGGAACGCGGGCGACGCTGAGGGTGATTCATCCGGAAAGCCGGTCGCGTAAATTACTGAGGCGCAAAAAAGGCAAAAGAGCCGAATAGACGGAATTCCCGCATAAGAACCTCTCAAAAACGCCGCAATTTAACCACGACTACGACGTTACTGTGGTATTGAACGGTTCCAAACTGGAAAATCAGGGCCCCATAGGGAATTTCAGCAAAAGCAGTAACATATTGAATAATGTATAGAAAACGTACTTTTTCAGCTCTTGAAGCTGATGTGGGATCGGGACGAAAAATTCCCTTTTCTCGGCTTGAACTCTAAAAACCCACATTCCGGCAGTGGGTTAGATTGTCGTTCGGAAGGATGCGACAAATAAGCGGGGGAACGTGGAAAAAACATGGCGGGAAATCACTTGCCATCTTTTCTCTTCTG
>QKGW01000052.1 GCA_003250275.1 Alphaproteobacteria bacterium | reverse complement strand
GCCGTTCCGCCGCCTCCAGCGCGGGGGCGGCGTCGGGCGACGCGGCCTCGCGGCTCAGCGGCACTTCATTTCGGCGCGGGACTTCTGCGCCAGGTCCACCTGGACCTTGGGCGCGCCGCCGAATTCCTTGAGGAACTGGTCGAGCGCCGCGCACGCCTTGTCGTTCTGGTTGAGCTTCCGCATCGAGAAGCCGAGCTTGAGCAGGCTGTCCGGCGCCTTTGCGCCCTTGCGGTACTTCTTGTAGCCGTCGGCGAAGGCGACCGCCGCCTGTTCGTACTGGCCGCGCACATAATAAGTCTCGCCGAGCCAGTACTGCGCGTTGCCCGCGTACTCGGTGTCGCCGTACTTCTGCAGGAAGCCCTTGAACGCGGTTTCCGCGCCCGGATAGTCCGCCTTTTTCAGGAGATTGAAGGCGTCGCGGTAGGCTTCCGCCGGGGTCGCGGCGGCGGGCGTCTGCTGCGCCGGCGGAGTGGCGGGCATCGTGCCGAGCGTGCCGACGGTGGAACCCGAGGTCTGGTTCGAGGCCGGCGGCGGCTCGGCGGTGGTGCCGGCGGGCGCGCCGTTGGCGGCCCCTGCGCCGCCCTTCTCGATCGACTGGAAGCGGAAGTCGACGTCGGCCTGCATCCGGTCGAGGCGCTGCTGGGTCTGCTCGATCTTGTAGTTCAGCTGCTCGATCTGGCCGTTGAGATCGCGCATCGATTCCTCGAGCTCGGTGACCTTGGAATAGAGCGAGGCCGCGCCCTCGGTGGAGAGACCGCCGCCGCCGCCCGACTGCGTCGCCTGATAGGCCTGGCGCTGCAGCACCTGAAGATCGCGCTCGAGCCGATCCATCCGGCCGGACAGCGCGGAGTCCTGCGCCAGCGCGGGGGCAGCGCCCACGGCGAGCGCGGCGGCGAGTGCGAGCCACCCGAGGTGGCGGCGTGCGTCGATCATCGGTCGTCCTTCCCGGCAGTCGATAAAAACGAAACGCCCGCCATTCATCGCGTGCGAGAACGGCGGGCGTCCGTCAGATAGCATCCGCTGCGATCGGCGGATTATGCCTTACTTCTGCACCACCGTCACGGAACGACGGTTCTGCGACCAGGCGTACTCGTTCGAGCCCATCACCGCCGGGCGCTCCTTGCCGTAGGAGATGGTGGTGATGCGCGCCGCGGCGACGCCCTGCGCCTGCAGGAAGGTCTTCACCGCGTTGGCGCGGCGCTCGCCGAGGCCGAGGTTGTACTCGCGAGTGCCGCGCTCGTCGGCGTGGCCTTCAACGGTGATCTTGGTGTTCGGGTAGGTCTTGAGCCAAGCGGCCTGACCCATCAGGGTCTTGACCGCGGACTCGTCCAGGTCCGAACGGTCGAACGCGAAGAACACGCGGTCCTTGGCATTCGCGAGGAAGTGTTCCGGCGAACCCGGAACCGGAGCGGTGACGGACGACGCAGCGCCCTTGCCAGCGCCGGAGGTGTCAGCACCCTCCTGCGGACCACTGGAGCAAGCCGCCACGAGCAGGCTGGCCGCCACAACGCTCAAATAACGAATCTTCATTGCCTTCATCTCCCACTCGGGAATTTTGTTACGATACGGCCACACGGCTGCGGCACGACCGCCGGAAAACCGATTTGGTTGGCCTTTGTCTTACTTCAACCCCATTGGGTCCGCTACAAGAATTCGAATTGTCCCGCAGCGATTCACCAAAGTGTGGTTTTCGTGCCACAACCACCAACCCCCCTCCCGGCTCAGGGGATCAACGGCGACCAAGCCGGGTCGGATGCCTCCGTGGGCGTTACAACCCGGCGTTCATTGTAGCCTGTTAAATCGATACTGTAGAGATAAGAATCGCCTCCAAGACCGCGTGCGTCCGACGGATTCTGTCGAAAATACATGAGCACACGACCGTTCGGCGCCCAGGTCGGACCTTCGACGAGAAATCCGTCAGCAAGCAAACGCTCGCCGGAGCCATCTGGTTTCATCACCCCGATAAAGAATCGGCCCTGCGCCATTTTGGTAAACGCGATGTAGTCGCCGCGCGGCGACCACACCGGCGTCGCGTAGAGGCCTTCACCATGGCTGATGCGGCGGACGTTGCTGCCATCGGCGTTCATCACGTAGAGCTGCTGGTTGCCGCCGCGGTCGGAGTTAAAGACGATATATTGCGAATCGGGCGAGTACGACGGCGAGGTATCGATCGCCGGGGTATTCGTCAAACGGCGGCGTTCGAGGGTGCGGAGATCCATGGTGTAGATGTCCGACGAGCCGCCGCGCGCCATGCTCATGATCACCCGGTTGCCGTCGGGCGAGAACCGCGGCGCGAAGGTCATGCCGGGGAAGTCGCCCAGGCGCTCGCGCTTGCCGGTGTCGATGTTGTAGAGGTACACCCGCGGCACGCCGTTGTAATACGACATGTAGGTGATTTCCTGCGTCGACGGCGAGAATCGCGGGGTCAGCACGAGATCGGAGCCGTCGGTGAGGAAGCGGTGGTTCGCGCCGTCCTGATCCATGATCGCGAGGCGCTTGACCCGCTTCACCTGCGAGCCGCTCTCGGCGATGTAGACGATGCGGGTGTCGAAGTAGCCGCTTTCGCCGGTGAGGCGCTCGTACACCTGATCCGCGATGATGTGCGCGATGCGGCGCCAGTTGCCCGCCTCAGTGACGTAGGCCTGCGCCTTCATCTGCTGGGTAGCAAAGACGTCCCAGAGGCGGAATTCCACCCGCAGGCGGCCGTCGGGCATCGTCGCGGTGCGGCCCTGAACCAGCGCCTGGGCGTTGATCGCCTGCCAGTCGGGAAACCTCGGCTGCACCTGCATCGAGGCGAAGCTCTGGATGAACGCGCGGCTGTCGATGCCGCGGAACAGGCCGGAGCGTTCGAGGTCGGCCTGGAGCACGCCCGCGAGATCCGCGCCGACGCGCGCGGCGCGGTCGTCGTCGCCGCCGAATGCGGGAATCGCGATCGGAATCGGATCGACGTTGCCGCGGGTAATGTCGATGCGCAGCTCGGCACGCGCCGGCTGCGCGAGGAGCGCGAGCACCACGGCGGCCAGGGCGAACAGACCTCCCCGCCCCCGCGACAGTGCGTTCACCAACACGCTCATGGAACCTCCTATGGGATTACAGTCGATCCTGGGGACGGAAGAACAAGCGAACCTCGCGCCACGTGTCGTACTTCTTCGGCGGCGCCTGCAGCGGGCTCGCCATAAATACGGCGCGCAGCGCGCTCTCGGCAAGGGAGCGGAACGCGGCGTCGCGGCCGAGCCGGGCCTGGTCGACGATGCGCGCGTTGCGCACCGAACCGTCCGGATTGAGGCTTACGGTGATCTCGATCACCATGTCCTCGGCCCCCGCCTTGCCGGGATCGACGTTCCAGTGGCGCTCGATCTGCGCCCGGATCATGTCCATCTCGGACAGCGTCAGCGTATCGCCGAAACCCTCGCGGTCCTTCGAGATCGCCGGCGCGTCGATCGCGCCGGGCGTGCCCTTCTTGTCGCCCGAGGCCTTGTTCGGCGTCGTCGTCGTCGACGGCGGCGCGCTCTCCTTGCGCATCTTCTCCACCGATGCCAGCAAATCGTCGAACGACGGTTTCGGTTCCGGCTTTTTCTTCGCGGGCTCGGGTTTCTTGTCGGGCTCGGGCTTCTTCGGCGGTTCCGCCTTCTTCGGTTCCGGCTTCGGCTCGGGCTTGGGCTCGGGCTTCTTCGGCTCTTCCTTTTTCGGCTCGGGCTTGGGCGGCGCGGGCACGACGGCGGCCTGCGGCGGCTCGGGCTTCGGTTCCGGCTTCGGCGGTTCGGGCTTGGGCGGCGTCGGGGTCGGCTTCGGCGGCTCGGGCTTGGACTCGGGCTTCGGCGGCTCGGGCGTGGGCTCGCCCTTGGGCTTGCCGATCGCGGCGGCCTTGGGCAGCGAGGTCTTTTCGCCCACCGTCACCTTGGAGAGGTCGACGATGAGGATGCGCTCGGTGAGTTCCGGCGGCTCGGGCTGCAGATACGGCAACCCGATCACGGAGAGCAGCGCCACCGTGATGTGCAAGGCCAGAGAATAGAGGAACTCCCGCCGCATCGTCTCCTCAACGCCGCGGCTTGGCGGGCTGCTTCGCGGGCGGCTCGCTGGTTCCGGTTTCGAGACCGACCTTTTCGATCCCCGCGTCCTTGAGCGCGCCCATCACCGCCATCACCGCGCCGTAGGCGGAGGTGCGGTCGCCGGAGATGACGATGCCGATCTCGGGGTTGGCGTGGCGCATCTCGACGACGCGGCCGACGAGTTCGGGCACCTCGACCGGGTCGGTGCCGAGGTAGACGGTGCCGTCGGGCGAAACCGAGATGCGCAGCGACTTGTCAGCGCCGATCAGCATCTGGTTGCCGCCCTGCGGCAGGTCGAGCGGAATGCCGGTGGTCATGAGCGGCGCGGCGACCATGAAGATCACCAGCAGCACCAGCATCACGTCGACCATCGGCGTGACGTTGATCTCGCTCATCCGCGCGGTTTTGCCCCGCCCCTTGCGGCGGCGACCGCCGTTCGTCGCCATCGCCATGGCTCAGCGCCTTTCGTCGAGCTGACGCGACACGATCGCCGCGAATTCGCCCGAGAAGATTTCGAGGCGCTTGGCGTAGCGGTCGATGTCGGTCGAGAGCTTGTTGTAGGCGATCACCGCGGGAATCGCCGCGACGAGGCCGAGCGCGGTGGCGAACAGCGCCTCGGCGATGCCCGGCGCGACCACCGCGAGCGAGGTGTTCTTCGACGCGCCGATCGCGTGGAAGCTGTGCATGATGCCCCACACCGTGCCGAACAGGCCGACGAACGGCGCGACCGAGCCGGTCGAGGCGAGGAAGCCCATGCGCGCCTCGATGCGTTCGAGTTCGCGCTCGGAGGTGATCTGCATCACCCGCTCGATGCGCTGGGCGATCGAGGTCTTGAGCGACGGCGCTTCGTTGCGGTTGCGCTCGATCGAGCGCCGCCATTCGCGCATCGCGGCGACGAAGATCGCGCTCATCGGGTCGCGGGCGTTCTTGCCGATGCGGTCGTAAAGGTCGTCGAGCGGGCCGCCGGACCAGAACTGCTCCTCGAAGTCGCGGGCGTGGCGGTTGAGCGAGGCGATCCGCTTCACCTTCTCGAAAATGATCGTCCACGACCAGATCGACGCCGCGAGCAACGCCAGCATCACCACCTTGACCACCAGGTCCGCCTGCAGGAACAAGGTGATGATCGACAAATCGTTCTGCGCTTCCATCAAGCCTTCGCCTTTCTTCCACGACCCGGCCGAGCCGGGCGCCGCCATTCAGTCGCTCTGCCGCGCCGCGAGTTCGCCCCGCAGCGCCTCGGGGATGCGCGCGGGCTTGAGGCTCGCCGCCGAGACGCACGCGAGCTTCGCCTTCGCTTCCACCAGCACCTCGTCGCCGCGCATCAGGGTCTGCGCCATTTCGAGCGTCGCGCCCTTGATCCGCGTCACCCGCGTGCGCACGCTCAACAGGTCGTCGAGCACCGCCGCGCGGTGGTAGTCCACCGCGAAAGCGCGCATCACGAACATCACGCCCTCGTCCAGACCGGGATACTCGCCACGGGTCAAACGCCCGTTTTCCCAGCCGCCGAGGCGCAACATCGCGCTGCGCGCGCGTTCCGCGTATTTCAGATAATTCGCATAATAGACGACGCCGCCGGCGTCGGTGTCCTCGTAGTAAACGCGGACCGTGAGCACGTGGGTGTCGCCCTCGAAATACGAAGCTCCCCCCTCGCCCGCCGTCCGCGTGAGCACGTCCTGCCGCATCGCTTTAATCCGCCCCGTCGTCGGTTGCAAGAGGGTCGAGAAGGCCGAGTTGCTCCGCGCCGCGCGGCGGTGCCGCAAGACCCAGGTGGCGATAGCCTTTCGCCGAGAGAATCCGCCCGCGCGGGGTGCGTTGGACCAGGCCCTGCTGCATCAGAAACGGCTCGATAACCTCTTCCAGGGTGTCGCGTTCCTCGGCCAGTGCGGCCGCCAGGGTCTCGACTCCGACCGGCCCGCCGCCGTAGCTCTCGACGATACAAAGCAGGTAGCGGCGGTCCTGGCTGTCAAGCCCGAGCGCGTCGACTTCGAGGCGGGTGAGCGCGCGGTCGGCGACGCCGCGGTCGACCGGGGTCGCCCCCGCGACGGTGGCGAAATCGCGCACCCGACGCAGCAAACGCCCGGCGACGCGCGGAGTTCCGCGCGAACGTCTCGCAATTTCCACCGCGCCGTCGTCGCCCATCGCGAGGCCGAGGCGCGCCGCGCCGCGCAACACGATGCGGGTGAGGTCCGCATCGGAATAGAAGCGCAGGCGCAGCGGAATGCCGAAGCGGTCGCGCAGCGGCGTGGTCAGGAGGCCCGCGCGCGTGGTCGCGCCGACCAGGGTGAACGGCTGGAGGTCGATGCGCACCGAGCGCGCCGCCGGTCCCTCGCCGATGATCAGGTCGAGCTGGAAGTCCTCCATCGCCGAATACAGCACCTCCTCGATCGCGGGCGGGAGGCGGTGGATTTCGTCGATGAAGAGGACGTCGCGCGCTTCGAGGTTGGTGAGAATCGCGGCGAGGTCGCCCGCCTTCGCGATCATCGGGCCCGAGGTGGCGCGGAAGCCGACGCCGAGTTCGTGCGCGACGATCTGCGCGAGCGTGGTCTTGCCGAGGCCGGGCGGGCCGTGCAGCAGCACGTGGTCGAGCGCCTCGCCGCGCGCGCGCGCGGCCTGCACGAACACCTTGAGGTTCTCGCACGCCTCGGGCTGGCCGAGGAAGTCGTCGAGCGCCTGCGGCCGCATCGGCGCTTCGGCGTCGCCCGATTGCTCGTGCGCCGAGACCACGCGGTCGTCGCTCTCGTCCCAGCCGCTCATTCAGCCCCCCGTCCGGTGAGATTCTGCGCCTTGGCGATGTCCTTGAGGGCGCGGGCGATGATCTGTTCGACCGTCGGCACCGCGTCGCCCGCCGCCGCGATCACGGCGGCAACCACGCCGAACGCGTCGCTCGGGCCGTAGCCGAGGTTGACCAGCGCCGAGGTCGCCTCGCGCGCCACCGTCGCGCGCGGATCGCCGTCCTCGGGCGCGGCGCTCGCCGCGGCGGGCGCGAACGCCGGGCCGGTGGCGAGCCCAACCGCCTTGTCCTTGAGTTCGGAGAGGATGCGCGCCGCGAGCTTGGGGCCGACGCCGTTGGCGCGGCCGAGCGCAGCCTTGTCCTGCGCTGCGATCGCGCGGGCGAGCGCGTCGGGCGCGAGCACCGAGAGGATCGCAAGCGCGACCTTGGCCCCCACCCCCTGCACCGTGGTGAGGCGGCGGAACCACGCCTTGTCCTCCTGGGAGAGGAAGCCGTAGAGCAGGATCGCATCCTCGCGCACCACGGTCTCGACCCACAGCGTCGCGGGCTGGCCGGTCTGGAGCTTGCCGAGCACGCGGCCCGGACAGGCGACGAGGTAGCCGACCCCGCCGACGTCGATGATCGCGGTCTCGAGCTCGACCGCGGCCACCGTACCCTTCAATCGCGCGATCATTTCGCTCCTCCCAGGGCGCGGCGGAGATTGGCGTCGTTGGCGACGTAGCGCGCGTGGCAGATCGCCACCGCGAGCGCGTCCGCCGCGTCCGCCATCGCCGGATCGGCGCCGGGCAGGAGCATCCGCACCATCAGGCCGACCTGCTCCTTCGCCGCGTGTCCGGTGCCGACGACGTTCTTCTTGATCAGATTCGGGGGGTACTCGGCGACGGGAATGCCGTAAAGCGCAGGCGCGAGCATCACCGCGCCGCGCGCTTGGCCGAGCTTGAGGGTGGAGGTGGGATTGCGGTTGACGAAGGTTTCCTCGACCGCCGCCGCATCGGGGCGGTGCGCGCCGAGAACCGCGAGCACCCCCTCGTGCAGCATCTTGAGCCGTTCCGCGAGGGGCAACGCGTCGTCGGAGCGGACCACGCCGCAGGCGACGTAGCGCAGCCGGTTGCCGTCGGCGTCGAGGATGCCCCAGCCGGTCACGCGCAACCCCGGGTCAAGCCCGATCAACCGCATCCGCTCGTTCCCCCCAAGAACCGGGTGGTTACGCCTCGAGAGCCGCCGCCACCTCGTCGGACAGTTCGTAGTTGCCGAACACGCGCTGCACGTCGTCGTTGTCGTCGAGCGCGTCGATCAGCCGCATCAGCGACTGCGCGGCGTCGATGTCGAGCGACACGGTGGTGTTCGGCTTCCATTCGAGGCGCGCCGCCTCGGGCTCGCCGAAGGCCTTCTCCAGCGCGTCCTTGACCGCGTGCAGCTCGTCCGGCGCGGTGAGGATGTCGTGGCCGTCGTCGGTGGAGACCACGTCGGACGCGCCCGCCTCGAGCGCCGCCTCGAACATCGCGTCGGCGTCGGCGACCTCGGGCTTGTACTGGATCAGCCCGACGCGTTCGAAGTTGAACATCACCGAGTTGGTTTCGCCCAACTGCCCGCCGAGCTTGTTGAAGGTGCTGCGCACGTCGGACGCGGTGCGGTTGCGGTTGTCGGTGAGCGCCTCGACGATCAGGAACACGCCGCCCGGGCCGCGGCCCTCGTAGCGCATCTCGACGTAGTTGGTGTCGTCCGCGCCCGGCAGCGCGCGCTTGATCGCACGGTCGATGTTGTCCTTCGGCATCGACTGCGCGCGCGCGGCGATGATCGCGGCGCGCAGGCGCGGGTTGGCCGCCGGGTCGGGCAGGCCGAGCTTGGCGGAAACCGTGATTTCGCGCGCGAGTTTGGTGAAGATCTTCGCCCGCTGCGCGTCCTGCGCGCCCTTGCGGTGCATGATGTTCTTGAATTGGGAATGACCAGCCATTCGCTACCTTGTCGTCAATGCGGGCGCGGGCACGCGCCTCATGGAAAAACGCGCGGCATTATCCATGCATGGGGCGCTCCAAGGCAACCCCCATTGGAGCCGGAGTTCAGCCTTTCGGATAGGCGCGCGACAGACGGCCGCCGATCCGCACCGGCTCGGCGTGCAACGCGAGGCCGGTACGGTCGTCGACCTCGACGTGGATACCGCACACCGTCGCCTCGCCGTCCGCCGGCGTGAGGCGGTCGCCGGGGACCTTCTTGGTGAAGCGGCTGATCGCCACCTGCTTGCCCATGCCGATCACCGAATCGTAGTCGCCGCACATTCCGGCGTCGGTGATGTAGGCGGTGCCGCGCGGCAGCACCTGGGCATCGGCGGTGGGCACGTGGCTGTGCGAGCCGACGACGAGGGTCGCGCGTCCGTCGAAGGCGTGGCCGAGCGCCATCTTCTCGCTCGTCGCCTCGGCGTGGACGTCGATCACCGCCGCGGCGACGGTGACGCCGAGGCGATGCTTGGAAAGCACGGCCTCGACCGCCTGGAACGGATCGTCGAGCGGATCGAGGAACAGCCGCCCCATCACCTGCATCACAAGCACCTTGCGGCCGTCGGGCAGCGGCACTTCGGTCGCGCCGCGGCCGGGCGTGCCGCGCGGAAAGTTGGCGGGGCGCACCAGGCGCGGGTCGCTGTCGATGTAGCCGATCAGCTCGCGCTGGTCCCAGACGTGGTTGCCGGTGGTGATCGCATCCGCGCCCGCCTCGTAGAATTCGGCGCAGATCTTCGGAGTGATGCCGAAGCCGTGGGCGGAGTTCTCGCCATTGACGACGACGAAATCGAGGCCGAGGTCGCGCCTCAGCCCGGGGATCGCTTCCAATGCGGCGACCCGGCCGGAGCGGCCGACGACGTCGCCGAGGTACAAGAGTTTCATGAAGTTCCGGTATGTTGTTTGGGCGCGTCGCGAAGCAGCAGGGCGCCGCGTTCGGTGAGCACCAGGTCGAGCCGCCGGTCCCAGGATTCGTGGGGCACGGTTTCGATTTCCTGCACCGCGAAGGCGATGCCGACCGACACCGTGGCGTGGCCGCGCTCGGCGAGCGCCGCGAGGGTGCGGTCGTAGTAGCCGCCGCCGTAGCCGAGGCGGTAGCCGCGGGAATCGAAGGCGAGCAGAGGAATGAGAATGACGTTGGGGGCGAGAATGTCGGAGCCGCGCGGCGGCTGACGGGTGCCGAAGGGGCCGTCGTCGAGCACCGCGTCGGGCTGCCACTCGCGGAACACCAGAGGCGCGTGCACCTCCTCGACGAGCGGCAGGGCGATGCGCCAGCCGACCTGCCGCATCCAATCGATCAGGAGGCGGCTGTCGATCTCGCCGCCGATCGGATAGTAGACCGCGGCGACGCCGTTCTCCGGCGGCACCGCGAGCAGCGGCACCGTGGCGGCGTGACGAACGAGGGATTCGGCGGCATGGCGGCGTTCGTCGCCGCCGATGCGGCCACGCACGAATTTTGCGGTCCCGCGCAGGGACCGCTTGGTTTCGGCAGCACTCCCCGTCACCGTCGACGGCATCAACATGCTTTACCCATTCGCTGGCGCCGGGGCGCGGGTTCCGAACAACCGACCAGCAAGGCGGCGGGGCCATAACGACCGTGGGTTTGTGGAATACACAAGGGCCGCTCCAACAAAGTGGGCGCCATATAACCGGACCACGGTCCGGTCAGGGACGGCTCCCTTTCTACAATCGTTGGCCCCAGTGATGTCGCGGTCCACACGCGAAGCACAGCACCCGCCTAAACCCAATCTAGTGGGCGCGGAGCCGTTCGGCAATCGATTCGATTCGCGCGGAGATCGCGTCGATCGCATCGACGACCCGCGCCTCGGCCTCGGCCTTGGCCTCGCCGCCGCCGGTATCGAGATCGGCACGCAGTTGTTCGAGCTCGCCGTAGGTCTCGGCGAGCTCGTCGGCGACGAGCAAACCGATCATCGCGAGCAGGAGGTTTTCCTGGATCGGGCCGATCGCGGCGATGAGCTCGCGGCCGCGCTGATCGAGGTAGCGCCCGAGGCGGGAGATCTGCGCCTCCTGGCCGTCGTCGCAGGAGATCGTGTACTGGTGTCCGGCGATGGTGAGCGTCACCTGGGCCATGACGTTCACTCCTCCAGCAGATGGGAGAGACGAGAGGCGGTCTTGTCGATGCCGTCGGACGCGGCGCGCACCGCGGCTTCGAGCGCGGCGCAGCGAGTCCGGAGCGCGGCGACCTCGTCCGCGTGCGCCCAGGTGCCGTCCTCGCCCGGCACCGGCGGCGGCGCGCCTGCGGCGGCGACGTCGAGCGCATCGAGCGCGGCTTCCAGACGGCGCAATGCCATCTCGGCCCGGGAAAGTTTGTATACCGAGAGCGGTTTCAAGCTATTATCGCCATGTTCGCGGAGTTGTTCGTCAGGATAATTCCCGAACCCCTTGGCGTCAATCGCAGGTCTCGTACACCCGTGAGTTTCCCTAGGCTTCCCATCCTCATCGTCCACGATCGCGCCCAGGCCCTCGCCGCCTTCGCCGCGGCGCGCGCGCTGCGCCGCGCGGTGCAGATCGAGACCCCCGCCGACATGGGCCACGCGCTCGGCCCGGCGTGGATGCGCGCGTTCCTCGACGCCTGCGCCGCCGAGCGGATCGTGCCGCCCGGCCCGGTGGTCTACGCCTGCGTCGCGCCCGGACCGGCGCTCGCGGCGCTGCGCCTCAACCTGCCCGCGGTGCGCTTCGCCCCCTCGCCCGACATGCACGAACGCATCGGCGGGGCGATCGCCGCGATCGCGCGCGGCCAGGAGGCCGAGCTTCTGCTCGGCCCGCCCGAGGGCCAGGTGTGGCGCTTTCCGCCGCCTTCGGGCGCGCCCGACGCGCACGGCCTCGAACTCGCCGCGCGGCGCTGGCTCGCGGCGCTTCCCCCGCCCGGAGATTTGGGCTAGGTGTTCAGGAAACCGCGAAAGGTCCCGCCATGTCCGACTGCCGCCTCTACCTGATCACGCCGCCCGCCCTCCCCGACCTCGCCGGGTTCGCCAACACCTTCCAGGCGGCGCTCGACGCGGGCGACGTCGCCTGCGTGCAGCTCCGGCTCAAGGACGTGCCCGACGACGAGATCCGCCGCGCCTGCGACGCGCTGCGCCCGCTCGCGCAGGAGCGCGGCGTCGCGTTCCTGATGAACGACCGCCCCGACCTCGCCGCCGAACTCGGCTGCGACGGCGTCCACGTCGGCCAGGACGACATGCCCTACGCGATGGCGCGCAAGCTCGTCGGGCCGGATGCGATCGTCGGCGTCACCTGCCACGATTCCCGCCATCTCGCGATGGAAGCGGGCGAGGCGGGCGCGGACTACGTCGCCTTCGGCGCGTTCTACCCGACCCTCACCAAGGAGCCGAAAAGCTCCGCCGACACCGACCTGCTCGTCTGGTGGGCCGATCTGTTCACCGTGCCGTGCGTCGCGATCGGCGGGATCACCGTCGACAACGCCCGGCCGCTGGTCGACGCGGGCGCGGATTTCCTCGCGGTGTGCAACGGCGTGTGGGGCCACGCGGACGGCGCGGCGGCGGCGGTCAAGGCATTCGGGCGCATTCTCGAAGGCTGACGCGCGGCTATCGAAACCATAGACCTTCGATATTTCACAACCCCGTCGCAATCAGGCAAGAATGCTTCTCAGGTTCAACCGACGAGAGGCTACCGTCATGCTTACCCGTATTCTGTCGCGTGCGTTCCTGGTTCTCGGCCTGGTCGGCGGCGTCGCCGTCGGCCCCGCGCTCGCGGCTGACGCCGCTGCGGGCGCGGCGATGCAGTCCTCCGCCGACAAGATGATGATGAAGGCGGACGACAAGGCGAAGAAGGCGGACGACAAAATGATGAAGTCCGAGAACAAGATGATGAAGTCGGACTCCATGGAGAAGTCCGGCACGATGATGAAAGCGGACGACAAGATGGAGAAGTCCGGCGACAAGATGATGAAGAAGTGATCCGTCCGGGGCGCCGCTCCCCCGGCGCCCCGTTCCCTCCGTTGCCGCCGCCCCACGTTCCGGGGCGTTTTTCATATCCGGCGCGCAACCATCCCTTCGGCTATGGAAACCATAGTTCCTCGATATTTCACAGATGCCTGCCTTGTCGTTGAGAATGCATCTCATGGACAACAAGCCCAAGGAGGCAAGCGTCATGTTGATTTCGAAATCCACCGGTCTCGGTCTTCTCGTCGCCGCCGCGGTTTCCGGCGCCGTCGCCACCGCCCCGCTCTCCGCCGCCCAGGCCGCCGACAGCGAGAAGTGCTACGGCATCTCCAAGGCCGGCAAGAACGATTGCGCCACCGCCACCAGTTCCTGCGCCGGCACCGCGAAGATGGACCGCGATCCGAGCGCCTTCCTGGTCGTGCCCAAGGGCACCTGCGAGAAGATCGCGGGCGGCTCCACCACCCCGATGAAGTAACCCGCCAGCACGGAGGGACGCGACGATGACCACCCCGATCACTGCACTCCCGCCGCGCGCGGGTATCGGCCTCAAGCCGGAGCACGTCGAAGGACTCCTCGCGGCGCGTCCCTCCCTCGCGTTCGTCGAGGTCCACGCCGAGAACTACATGGGCGCGGGCGGCCCGCCGCACCGCCAGTTGGAGGCGCTCCGCCCCCACTACCCGCTCTCGGTGCACGGCGTCGCCCTCTCGCTCGGCGGCGACGAACCCCTCGACCTCGACCACCTCGAAGCCCTCGCGGGGGTGGTCGAGCGCTACCAGCCGGAACAGGTGTCCGAGCACCTCGC
>QKGW01000127.1 GCA_003250275.1 Alphaproteobacteria bacterium | reverse complement strand
CTCGACCTGGCGCGCGTTCCACTTGCCCTCGCCGACGAGCTTGAGCGTGCCGACCATGTTGCGCACCTGATGGTGCAGGAACGAGCGCGCCGAAGTGCGCACCTCGACGATCTCGCCGTAGCGCGAGACTTCCAGCGAATCGAGGGTCTTGACCGGCGACTTCGACTGGCAGGCGACGGCGCGGAAAGAGGTGAAGTCGTGCCGCCCGACGAGCACCTGCGCCGCCTCGTGCATCGCGCGGGCGTCGAGCGGTCGGGTCACCCACCACACCCGCCCGGCGTCGAGCGCCGGATGCGCCGCGCGGTTGAGGATGCGGTAGACGTAGGAGCGCCCGAGGCAGGAAAAGCGCGCGTGGAAGTCGTCGGGGACGATCTCCGCCGCCAGCACCGCCACGGTTTTGGGCCGGATGTGGAAGTTGATCGCGTTGCGGATGGTCTCGGGCTTGTCGCCGCGCGGGCAGTCGAAGTGCGCGACCTGCCCTTCGGCGTGCACGCCCGCGTCGGTGCGTCCGGAGGCGAAGGTCGGGCAGGGCTGGCCGCAGTAGGCGGCGATCGCCGCTTCGAGCACCGCCTGCACCGAGACGCCGTTGTCCTGGCGCTGCCAGCCGACGAAGCCGCGCCCGTCGTATTCGAGGGTGAGTTTGACGCGCGGCATCAGGCGAACTTCGTTCCGGCGGGCACCGCCCGGCCGTTGAGGAAACCCGCCGCGTCGACCGGCTTGCCGCCCGCGCGCTGCAACCGGGTGAGGCGCACCGCGCCGCTGCCGCAGGCGATCAGGAGCTTGTCGTCGAGCGCCGCGCCGGGCGCGCCGCTGCCGCCTTCCGCCACCGCGTTGAGCACCTTGACCCGCTCGCCGCCGAGGTCGCACCACGCGCCTGGGAAGGGCGAAAGGCCGCGGATGTGCGCCGAGACCAGCGCCGCGTCGCGGTTCCAGTCGATGCGCGCCTCGGCCTTGTCGATCTTCTGCGCGTAGGTGACGCCGTCCTCGGGCTGCGGCGTCGCGAGCGCGGAGCCCGCCGCCATCGCGGCGAGGGTGTCGACCACGAGCGCCGCGCCGAGCGCGGCGAGGGCGTCGTGGAGATCGGCGGCGGTGGTCTCGGGGCCGATCGTCACCCGGCCGACGGCGAGCATCGCGCCGGTGTCGAGGCCGGCGTCCATCTGCATGATCGTCACGCCGGTTTCGGCGTCGCCCGCCATGATCGCGCGTTGGATCGGCGCAGCGCCGCGCCAGCGCGGCAGCAGCGAGGCGTGGATGTTGACGCAGCCGAGCTTCGGCGCGTCGAGGATCGGCTGCGGCAGGATCAGCCCGTAGGCGGCGACCACCGCGGCGTCGAGGCCGAGCTCGGCGAACGCCGCCTGCTCCTCGGGCGACTTCAGCGACGCCGGGCAGCGCACCGGAATGCCGAGCGCCTCCGCCTTCGCCTGCACCGCCGAGGGCACGAGCTTGTAGCCGCGCCCGGCGGGCCGGGGCGGCTGGGAGTAGACGCACACCACGTCGTGGACCTTCGCGACCGCGTCGAGCGCGGTGGCGGCGAAATCGGGCGTCCCCATGAACGCCACGCGCAAACGGCTCATCCTTCCCCCCGGCCCAAAAGCGGTCAGGCCGACTTCTGGGTTTCCTTCTTGAGCTTGCGCAGGATCATGTTGCGCTTGAGCGACGACAGATAGTCGATGAACAGCTTGCCGTCGAGGTGGTCGATCTCGTGCTGCAGGCAGGTGGCGAGCAGGCCGTCGGCCTCGATCTCCTGGCGCTTGCCGTCGCGGTCGAGGTAGCGCACCCGCACCGCCGCCGGGCGCTCGACCTCGGCGTAATGCGCGGGAATCGAGAGGCAGCCTTCCTCGTAGACGTTGAGGTCGTCGGATTCCCAGACGATTTCGGGATTGATGAACGCCATCGGCGCGGGCGGATCGTCCTTGCCCGCCACGTCGAGCACGAGCAGGCGCTTGAGCACGCCGACCTGCGGCGCGGCGAGGCCGATGCCGGGCGCTTCGTACATGGTTTCGAGCATGTCGTCGATGAGCTTGCGCAGGTCGTCGTCGACCGCCTCCACCGGCTTGGCCTTGGTCTTGAGGCGGGGGTCGGGAGCGACCAGGATCGGCAAGAGAGCCATGCGCGCGGGTATCCTTGTTGCAAATCTCTATCAACGTGGAAATAGGGCCAATTGCCCCCCTGCGTCAAGCAGCCTATCCTGGCCGCCGATCAGGGAGGATGCATGGGTCCGGTATACGAAGAAGTGGTGAAGGCGTTCGGTTCGGAACGCGCGGCGATGCTCGCGGCGGTGCTCGCGCTTGGCGTCGCGTGCCTGACCGCGATCCTGGTGTGGGTGGCGACGCGGCCGAAACCGCAAGGGCCGGACCCGATGCTGGGCGAGCTTGCCGGGCGTCTCGCGCAGATGGCGGAAACCCAGGCGGCGAGCCAGGCGATGCTGGCGGAACGGATGCAGACGCAGGAGCGCGCCCTCGCCAAGGCGATGGACGACCGCCTCGCGGAAGTCACCCGGCGCGTCGGCGAGGGGCTGACGGTGTCGGCGGAGAAGACCGCCACCACCCTGCACGACCTGCGCGAGCGCCTCGCGGTGATCGACGCCGCGCAGCAGAACCTCACCGCGCTCTCGACCCAGATGGTCGGGTTGCAGGACATCCTTTCCAACAAGCAGGCGCGCGGCGCGTTCGGCGAGGTGCAGATGCACGACATCGTCACCGCCGCGCTGCCGGCGGACGCCTACGCCTTTCAGGCGGTGCTCTCCAACAACCGCCGCGCCGACTGCCTCCTGATCCTGCCCAATCCGCCCGGGCCGATCGTGATCGACGCGAAGTTCCCGCTCGACGGCTACCAGGCGCTCCGCGACTGCGGCGACGACCCGGCGCGCAAGGCGGCGCAGCGCCGCTTCGCCGACGACGTGCTCAAGCACATCAAGGACATCGCCGGGCGCTACATCATCCCCGGCGAGACCGCCGAATCCGCGCTGATGTTCCTCCCCTCCGAGGCGGTGTACGCCGAGCTGCACGCGAACTTCCGCAGCGTGATCGAGGAGAGCTACCGCCACCGCGTCTGGATCGTCTCGCCGACGACCCTGATGGCGACGCTCAACACCGTGCGCGCGGTGCTGAAGGACGTGCAGATGCGCAAGCAGGCGGGCCGCATCCAGAAGGAGGTCGGGATGCTGCTCGGCGACGTCGGGCGTCTCGATGACCGCCTCAAGAAGCTCTTTACCCACGTCAACCAGGCGCAGGCGGACATCGGCACGGTCGAAACCTCGATGGGCAAGATCAAGTCCCGCGCCGAGCGGATCGAGGCGGTGCAGCTCGGCGCGCCCGAGGGCAGCGAGCTCGGCCTCGCGCCGCCCGAGGCCGCGCCCAAGGCCGAGGTCTGAGGCGATGGACGGTTTCGCGCTCGCGCCGCTGCCCGCGTGGGAATGGGCGGTTTTCGGGGTGGTTCTGGTCGCCCTCGGTTCGTGGCGCGATCTCGGTCTCGTGCGCGCCCTCGGCATGGGCGGCCTGTTCACCGCGCTGACGGTGCTGGTGCTGGCCGAAACTCTCGCGCTCGAACAGCTCGCGCTCTGGCTCGGCTTCTCCGCGCTGTCGTGGATCGGCGGCCGCCGCTTCCGCCGCGCCGAAGCCCT
>QKGW01000292.1 GCA_003250275.1 Alphaproteobacteria bacterium | reverse complement strand
CTCGCGCGGGTTCCGCTCGATATGCTCAAGGGCGGCGATCCCGATTTCAACGCCGCCGCCCTGCGCGCGATCCTCGAGCCCGAGGTGCCGGAAGCGCTCGCCCCGCTGCGCGACGTCGTGGCGTTCAACGCCGCAGCGGCGCTGGTCGTCGCCGATGCCGCGGCGTCGCTCAAGGACGGCGTCGCGATGGCGATGGAGGTGATGAAGAACGGCAAGGCCAAGACAGTTCTGGCCGAGTTCGTGCGCATCACCAACGAGGCCTGAGCGTGGCGGACATCCTCGCGAAGATCTGCGCCACCAAGCGCGACGAGATCGCCGCCGCCAAGGCGTCGGTGTCGCTCGCACGTCTGGTTTCCGAAGCCGCCGAGCAGGCACCGCCGCGCGGCTTCGCCGCTGCGCTCGCGCGCGCCGCGGAGACCGGCTTCGGCCTGATCGCCGAGATCAAGAAAGCCTCGCCCTCGGCGGGCCTGATCCGCCCGGATTTCGACCCCGCCGCGCTCGCCAGGGCCTATAAGGCGGGCGGCGCGACCTGCCTTTCGGTGCTCACCGACACCCCCTACTTCCAGGGCAGCCGCGCGGCGCTCGAAGCCGCCCGCACCGCCGTCGACATGCCGATCCTGCGCAAGGACTTCATGCTCGACGTCTATCAGGTGGTGGAAGCGCGCGCCTGGGGGGCGGACTGCATCCTCCTGATCATGGCCGCGCTCGAGGACGCCCAGGCCCGTGATCTCGAACAGGCGGCGCGCGACCTCGGCCTCGACGTGCTGATCGAGGTGCACGACGCCGCCGAGTTCGACCGCGCGCTCAAGCTCGCGAGCCCGCTGATCGGCGTCAACAACCGCAACCTCAAGACCATGACCACCGACCTCGCGACCACCGAGGCGCTCGCCGCGCGGCTCCCCGAGGGCCGGGTTCTGGTCGCCGAGAGCGGGCTCAAGACCCGTGCCGACCTCGACCGCATGGCGAAGGTCGGAGCGCGCCGCTTCCTCGTCGGTGAGAGCCTGATGAAGCAGCCGGACGTCACCGGGGCGACGCGGAAACTCCTCCTCGGCGCCTGATCGGGCTTGCGTTCCTACGCGAACTTAAGTAGAACAAAAGTCAGGCGCACCGACGCGCCAGGCCGTTCTGCGAGGTTCCCATGCTCACCGTCAAGCAACGCGACCTGCTGCTGCTCATCGACCGCCACCTCAAGCGGTCGGGCGTGGTCCCCTCCTTCGACGAAATGAAGGACGCACTCGGGCTCAAGTCGAAATCCGGCATCCACCGGCTGATCACCAGCCTCGAGGAGCGCGGCTTCATCCGCCGCCTGCCGCACCGCGCCCGCGCGCTTGAAATCCTCAAGCTGCCGGAAGGCTTCATCGCCGACCCGGAGGCCGTCGCCGAGCCCGCGCCCAGTCCGTTTCAGCCCACCGTGATCGCAGGCGGCTTCAAGCGCCAGATCGCGGGCGCGCCGATCGCGCACGGCGCGGACGCGGTCACCGTACCGCTCTACGGCAAGATCGCCGCAGGCACGCCGATCGAGGCGCTGTCCGACCTCTCCAACTCCATCGACGTTCCCGCCGCGATGCTCGCGGGCGGCGAGCATTACGCGCTGACGGTGGAAGGGGATTCGATGATCGACGCGGGCATTTTCGACGGCGATACCGTGCTGATCCGCAAGACCGACACGGTGGAGAACGGCGCCATCGTCGTCGCGCTCGTCGACCAGAACGAGGCGACGCTCAAGCGCCTACGGCGCAAGGGTGAATCGATCGCGCTCGAACCCGCCAACCCGCGCTACGAAACCCGCATCTTCGGCCCCGACCGGGTCTCGGTACAGGGGCGCTTGGTCGGGCTGATCCGCCGCTACTGAGCGGAATTTCGAATTCGGGAGCAAGGCGCGGAGTGCGTCCGCGCCGCTCGCGCCCCAGGTTCACCGCATCGAAACCGAAGGAGCGATGCGCATGACCGAGATCTCCGCCGACCCCCGCTGGCCCGCGTTCGAACGCCGCGATCCCGCCGCCGACGGCGCGTTCGTGTTCGCGGTCGTGACCACCGGCATCTACTGCCGCCCGTCCTGCCCCGCGCGCCGCGCCAACCCCGAGAACGTGCGCTTCTTCGCCTCCCCCGAGGCCGCGCGCGCCGCCGGCTTCCGCGCCTGCCAGCGCTGCGACCCCGACGGCCTTTCGCGCGCCGAGGCGAACGCCGAGCGCGTCGCCGACCTCTGCCGCTTCATCGAGGTCGCCGAGCGCACGCCGACACTCGCCGAACTCGCCGCGCACGCGAACT
The DNA here is from genome assembly GCA_003250275.1 of Alphaproteobacteria bacterium. Classification (GTDB taxonomy): domain Bacteria; phylum Pseudomonadota; class Alphaproteobacteria; order Rhodospirillales; family Rhodospirillaceae; genus Oleispirillum. The sequence continues at coordinate 1,373 of QKGW01000292.1, read as the reverse complement.
GGAGCCCGCACCACCTGCACCGCACCTTCAAGGCCCTCACCGGCCTCACGCCGCGCGCCTACGCCGCCGCCCGCCGCGCCGAGCGGATGCGCGCCGCGCTCGCCGCGGGCGAGAGCGTCACCGGAGCGATCTACGCGGCGGGCTATGGCTCGTCCAGCCGCTTCTACGAGGGCGGCGACCTCGGGATGACGCCGGGCCGCTACCGCAACGGCGGCGCGGCGGAGACCATCGCCTACGCCTTCGGACAGAGCGACCTCGGCTTGGTTCTGGTCGCGGCGACGCCGCGCGGCATCTGCGCGATCCTGCTCGGCGACGCCGAGGACGCGATGCACGACGAGTTGCAGGGACGCTTCCCCAAGGCGCACCTCGAACCCCTGCCGCCCGAATATGCCGACCGGGTGGCGCGCGTGGTGGCGATGATCGAGACCCCCAAGCTCGGGCTCGACCTGCCGCTCGATATCCGCGGTACCGCGTTCCAGCGGCGGGTGTGGTCGGCGCTGCAAACCATCCCGGCGGGCGAAACCACCACCTACTCCGAATTGACCGAGCGCCTCGGCCTGCCCGCGCGGTCGGTGCGTGCGGTCGCGGGCGCGTGCGCCGCCAATCCGTTCGCGGTGATCGTACCGTGTCACCGCGTGCACCGGCGCGACGGCGCGCTCGCGGGCTATTACTGGGGTCTGTGGCGTAAGCGTGCGTTGATCGACCGAGAGGCGGGCGGATGAGCGAGACCCTCGCCTGCGAGATATCCCTGCCGCCCGGCTACCGCACCGGCGACGTGCTCGCCCTGCACGGCCGCGATGCGCAAGAGGTTGCGGAACGGGCGACCGGCGCAGGGTTCGAGAAGGGCCTCGCCTGGGACGGCGCGCCCGCCTGTCTGCGCGTCGCGTTCTCCGCCGGCAGCGCCCGCGCGACCCTGGCGCTCGACGGCGCAGCCAGCGCCGACACCCCCGCCCGCCTCGCGGCGATGGCGCGGCGGATGCTCGGGCTGACCCAGGCGGTCGAGGCGTTCGAGGCGGAATACGCCGCGCACCCGCTGCTCGGCCGCCTGATCGCGTCGCGTCCGGGGCTGCGCGTGCCGCTCAACGCCACCCCGTTCGAGGCGTTGTCGTGGGCGGTGATCGGCCAGATGATCTCGGTGGAGGCGGCGATTTCGATCCGCCGCAAGGTGATCGCCGCTGCCGGGTTGCGCCATTCCTCCGGCCTCGCCTGCTACCCGGATGCCGTCACCCTCGCCCGCGTGCCGGAAGAGGCATTGCGCGCTGCCGGGCTCTCGCGCACCAAAGCGGCGACGATCATGGCGCTCTCCGCCCGGCTTTCGAACGGCGCGCCGCTGCCGGAAATCTGGGACGGCGCGCCGCCGGTCGAAAGCATCC
>QKGW01000267.1 GCA_003250275.1 Alphaproteobacteria bacterium | reverse complement strand
TGGTCGAGGCCGGGATCGCCGAGCCCGATCCGCTGCTTTCCACCCTGATCGGCTCCGAGCCCGGCATCGTGCAGGACATGGTGCTGCGCCAGCAGCTCACCCTCCAGGTGCTCCAGCCGCTCGGCCTCGCGCTGCTCAAGAGCTACGAACGCTACGACCCGCTGAGCGGCGGCGACACCCGCACGCTCACCTTCGGCGAGGCGCTCGCCGGGGTCGATCCGCCCTCGTCCGAGGTGCTCGCGTATTTCCGCAAGGGGGTGCGCCGCGCCGCGCCGGGGGTGCCGGAGTTCGATTTGATGTCGGTGCGCCTGCCGTTCGACATGGCGCTGCTGCACCGCCTGTTCGTCACCGACAAGATGGAAATCGGCAAGCCGATCCGCGCGCTCTGCGAGATCGTCTACCTCTACGACTGCGACGTGCTGCTGCTCTCGGGCCGGCCCTCGTGCCTGCCCGGCGTGCAGGCGCTGTTCCGCGGCCTGCTCGCGCTGCCGCCCGACCGCGTCGTTCCGCTGCATCACTACCGCACCGGCAACTGGTATCCGTTCCATCGCGGCGGCCGCATCGAGGACCCCAAGACCACCGCCGCGGTCGGTGCGATGCTGTGCGTGCTCGGGCAGGGGCGCATTCCGAATTTCTTCTTCCGCGCCAACATGTTCCGGATGTATTCGACGGTCCGCAACATCGGCCTGATGGACCAGAACATGACGATCAAGGACGCCGACGTGTACTACTCCGGCGTCGACTTCGACGACCCCGACTGGGACTTCCCGCAGGAGGTCAGCTTCGAGGTGCGCGGACGGATGATCCTCGGCTTCCGCCAGCTCGACGCGGCGCGCTGGGGCGCGAGCCCGCTCTACATCATCGAGTTCGCGGGCGGCGACGAGAACACCGCGCGCCGCGCGCTCTACGGCGATGGGGCGGGGGGCGCGGTGCTCACCGCCAAGCTTGCGCGCAAGCGGCGCGGCAAGGTGGACCGCCCGGTGCTCTCCGAGGTCTCGCTCGTCGGCGGCAACGGCGCGGTCAACCGCAACGCGCTCACGATCGGGCTCTACACCCTGCCGGTCCACGGCGCGGGGGTGTACAGCCACTGGCTCGACACCGGCAGCGTGATCCGCTGAGCGAGGAGAGGGAACGATGGCTTCACCGGAAATCCTGATCGGCCGCTGCTCGCGCGTGGTGGAAGGCGCGGGCAAGGCGATCGCCTGGGTCGACGACGTGCGCGCCGACAGCCGCGCCCTCGCCGAGGACGCCGACGGCCTGATCGAGCGCCTGCGCCGCCAGCGCAACCTCGCTCGCCGCTTGGGCGCGGCGGCGGCGCGGCCGATGGCGGTCGGCTTCTTCGGCCTGTCGCAGGCGGGCAAGTCGTACCTGATCTCGGCGCTCGCGCGCTCGGCCAACGGCGCGCTCGAAACCGAGATGGACGGGCACCGCCTCAACTTCATCAGCCACGTCAACCCGCCGGGCTCGGGCAAGGAGGCGACCGGCATCGTCACCCGCTTCACCCGCCAGCCGAGCGCGGGGCCGGAAGGTTTTCCGGTGGGGCTGGCGCTGCTCTCGGAAGCCGACCTGATCAAGATCATCGGCAACACCTACTTCCTCGATTTCGACCCGCAGAAGGTCGCCTATCAGGTCGACCACGACAGCCTCTCGGCGCACCTCGCGCCGCTGAAGAAGCGCGCCCAGGCGCGCCCGACCGGCGGCCTCTCGGCGGACGACGTGGTCGACGTGATGGACTACTTCCGCAAGCGCTTCGCCAATTCGGTGAAGCCGTTCGAGGCGGAGTTCTGGCCCGCCGCGATCCGCCTCGCGCCGCTGCTCTCGCCCGAGGACCGCGCGCAGCTGTTCGCGCCGCTGTGGGGCGAGGTGCCCGAACTCGTAGCCGCCTATCTCCGGCTGCGCCAGGGGCTCGCCGCCCTCGGCCACGCGCCGCAGGCGTTCGCCGAACTCGGCGCGCTGGTGAAGGCCGACGGCGAAGGCGGCTTCACCCAGGCCGACAGCATCATGAACGTCGACATGCTCGCCCGCCTCGGGCGCGACGACGCCGATACCGTCTCGGTGGTGCCGTTCGCCGGGGGCGAGGCGGGAACCTCGGTCCGGGTGCCGCGCTCGCTGCTCGCCGCGCTCTCGCGCGAGATGGCGTTCTCGCTCGCCGATCCGCCCGAGGCGAAGCTCCTCGAAACCGTCGATCTCCTCGACTTCCCCGGCTATCGCGGGCGGCTCAAGGTCGCCAACCTCAAGGAGGTCGCCGAGCGCCTCGAACAGCGCGACCCGGTGGCGGAGCTGATCCTGCGCGGCAAGGTCGCCTACCTGTTCGAGCGCTACACCGAGGACCAGGAGATGAACGTCCTGGTGATGTGCACGCCGAGCCACAAGCAGTCCGACGTCAACGATCTCGGCCCGGCGCTCGACGACTGGATCGCCGCGACCCAGGGCGAGACCCCCGCCGAACGCGCCCGACGTCTGCCCGGTCTGGTGTGGGCGGTGACGATGTTCGACATGCGCCTCGCGCCCAAGCCCGACGAAACCGAGGACCTCATCCGCACCGGCTGGCCGGGGATGATGAAGCTCGCGCTGCTGGAGAAGTTCGAGCAGTTCGAATGGGTCGGCGACTGGTCGCCGGACCGCCCGTTCGACAACCTCTTCCTGGTGCGCAAGCCGGGGATGGCGGCGGGGGTGATCCGCACCGACGGCCGCCGCGAAACCGAGATCGAACCGGCGCAGAAGGACCGCCTCGCGCTGCTGCGCCGCACCTTCCTCGCCGAACCGCTGGTGAAGCGCCACGTCGCCGATGCCGAGGCGAAGTGGAACGCGATGATGGCGCTCGACGACGGCGGCATGGAAATGCTGATCGCCTACCTCGCCCAGGTCGCGCGCCCCGAGGTCAAGCTCGACCGCATCGCCGAGCGCATCGACGCGGTGGTCGACGACATCGTCAACAAGCAGGTCGGCCGCTACTACCGCGGCGCGGGCGAGGACGAGGTCAAGCGCAAGACCGAGGCGGCGGCGCGCGTCGTCGCCGCGCTCAAGCCGCGCGCCCACCTGCTCGGCGAGCTGATCGCGATGATGCAGCCGGGCACCGAGCACGTGCGCGCGCTCTACCTCCGCAACGAGGCGGAGGCGGTGGAGGACGCCGCCGACCTGCCGATCGGCGGCGGCTTCATCAGCCTCGACCTCGAAGCGCCGACCGGGGGCTTCGACACCACGCCGGTCTCCGCCGGCGCCGCGCCGTTCGCGAAACTGCTGCTCTCCGACTGGCAGCGCCAGTTACGCGATCTGCCGGATTCCACCGACGTGCACCGCTTCTTCAGCCTGCCGAAGGACATCCTCCACATCGTCGTCTCGGAGATCGTCACCGGAGCGGCGCGCAACCACGTCGAGCGCGATCTCGTCGCCCTGCTTTCCGAGGCCGAGGAGCGGGCGGGCACGACGCGCGCCCGCCTCGCCGACCAGCAGGCGCTGGTGGCGCTTTCGGTGATCGCCGAATACGTCGATACCCTCGGCTTCCTCGACCTGCCGGAGGAGAAGCGGCCGATGTCGAGCGCGATCGCCGACCACCGGCTGTTCGCGCCGCCGCCCGCGCGCGTCAACGGCACGCCGAAAATCTCCGAACGGCCGCTCAACTACCCGGCGATCCGGATTTTCGA
>QKGW01000060.1 GCA_003250275.1 Alphaproteobacteria bacterium | reverse complement strand
TCGAGGCCGATGCTGCCGGCGAGCGCGTAGGCGATCACCAGCGGCGGCGAGGCGAGGTAGTTGGCCTTGGTGTTGGGCGACACCCGGCCCTCGAAGTTGCGGTTGCCCGAGAGCACCGCCGCGACCGTGAGGTCCTTCTGGTCGATCACCTCGATGAGTTCGTCGGCGAGCGGGCCGGAGTTGCCGATGCAGGTGGTGCAGCCGTAGCCGACGAGGTCGAAGCCGAGGGCTTCGAGCGGCTTCATCAGGCCCGCGGCGGTGAGGTAGTCGGTGACCACCTGGGAGCCGGGCGCGAGCGAGGTCTTGACCCACGGCTTGGTCTTGAGGCCCTTGGCCACCGCCTTCTGCGCGAGGAGACCGGCGGCCATCAGCACCGACGGGTTCGAGGTGTTGGTGCAGGAGGTGATCGCGGCGATCATCACGTCGCCGTGGCCGATGGTGTAGTCCTTGCCCTTCACCGCGAAGCGCTGGGTCATGTCGGCGGTGGGGAAGGCGTTGGTGAACGCCGAGGCCGCCTGGGTCAGCGCGATGCGGTCCTGCGGGCGCTTCGGGCCGGCGAGGGAGGGCTGCACCGTGCCCATGTCGAGTTCGAGGGTGTCGGTGAACACCGGGTCCGGGGTCGAGGCGTCGCGCCACAGGCCCTGCGCCTTGGCGTAGGCCTCGACGAGCTTGATCCGCTGCGGGTCGCGGCCGGTGAAGCCGAGGAAGCGCAGGGTCTCCGCGTCGATCGGGAAGAAGCCGCAGGTGGCGCCGTATTCCGGGGCCATGTTGGCGATCGTGGCGCGGTCGGTGAGCGGCAGGTCGTCGAGGCCGGGGCCGAAGAATTCCACGAACTTGCCGACCACGCCCTTCTTGCGCAGCATCTCGGTGACGGTGAGCACGAGGTCGGTCGCGGTCACGCCCTCGGTGAGCTTGCCGGTGAGGCGGAAGCCTACGACCTCGGGGATCAGCATCGACACCGGCTGGCCGAGCATCGCGGCCTCGGCCTCGATGCCGCCGACGCCCCAGCCGAGGACCGCCTGGCCGTTGACCATGGTGGTGTGGCTGTCGGTGCCGACGAGGGTGTCGGGGTAGGCGATCTCCTTGCCGTCGTCGCCGGTGCCGGTCCACACCGTCTGGGCGAGGTACTCGACGTTGACCTGGTGGCAGATGCCGGTGCCGGGCGGCACCACGCGGAAGTTGTCGAACGCGGTCTGGCCCCAGCGCAGGAAGGCGTAGCGTTCGCCGTTGCGGGCGAATTCGAGCGCCATGTTGCGCGCCATCGCCTCGGGCGAGCCGAACGCGTCGACCATCACCGAGTGGTCGATGACGAGGTCGACCGGGGAGAGCGGGTTGATCTTTTCGGGGTCGCCGCCGAGCTTGACCATCGCGTCGCGCATCGCGGCGAGGTCGACGATGCCGGGAACGCCGGTGAAGTCCTGCATCAGGACGCGCGCCGGGCGGTAGGCGATTTCCTGCTCCGAGGTGCGGGTCTCGAGCCACGCGCTCATCGCCTTGATGTCGTCGACGGTGACGGTCTTGCCGTCCTCGTGGCGCAGCAGGTTCTCGAGCAGAACCTTGAGCGAGAAGGGCAGGCGCGAAAGGCCCGCGAGGCCCGCCGCCTCGGCGGCCGGAATGCTGAAGTAGTCGTAGGACTTGCCTTCGACGGTGAGGGATTTTCGGGTGTTCAGGGTGTCCTGGCCACACAACGACATAAGAGTTCCTCCGTTTTTTTACGGGGTTGGAAGGTGCGAGACAGGACGTGCGGAAACACCGGGGGGCCCGGTGGCGAGTGGCGACTCCGATCGGCACGTCGGATCGGCTTAAATTTAACCTTTCCGGGCCGTAGGGCAAGAACCCCGCCGCCAAAAAATCCACAGGATGGAACGCTACTCATTCGCGCGGGGCGCGCGTCCGGGGCTTGCGGTTGCGGCGGGCGCGTCACTCCCCGGATGGGCGGGGGCGGCGACCGCGTCGGTCATCTCGCGCGCGACGCCGAGGTAGCCCTCGGGCCGCATCGCCTCGGCGAGCGCGGCGGCGGGGATGCCGGGGGCCGCCGCGAGCACCTCGATGAGCGGCCGCCCGTGCGCGGCGTGGCAGGCGCGGTGCACCAGCGCGTGGGCGCGGTCGCGGCCGATCTCGGGGGCGAGCGCCATCATCGCCGCCTCCGCCATCAGCAGGCCGCGGGTGACGTCGAGGTTGTCCGCCATGTGCGCGGCGTCGACCTCGATTCCCTCGACCAGCGATCCGGCGAGGTCGAGCGCGCCGACCGCGAGGCAGGCGGACTGCGCGACCTGGCGGTATTCCGCCGGGCCGACCGCTGCCGCGCGTTCGTGGTCCTGCACCATCGCGTCGAGCATGAAGCCGACCGCCTCGCGCGCCAGCCGCGCCGCCGCGATCAGGGATTCGCTCAGCACCGGGTTGCGCTTCTGCGGCATCGTGCTGCTGGTGCCGCGCCCGGGCACGTAGGGCTCGCGCACCTCGTCGACCTCGGTCGCCATCAGCAGCGCGACGTCGCAGCCGAGCTTGGCGAGCGCGCCGTTGACCAGGGCGAAGGCGTGGACGATCTCGCACAGCCCGTCGCGCGCGACGTGCCAGGTGATCGGCGTCTCGATCAGGTCGAGTTCGGCGGCGAGGCCCTCGCGCACCCGAAGCCCGGCGTCGCCCAACGCGGAGAGGGTGCCGACCGCGCCGCCGAACTGCAGCCACAGTCCTTCGCCGCGCAGACGGCGGAGGCGCGCGCGGCAACGGTCGAGCTGCGACAGCCACACCGCCACCTTGTAGCCGAAGGTGATCGGCGCGGCGTGCTGGAGTTTCGACCGCCCGGTCATCACCGTGCCGCGGTGCGCCGCGGCGAGCGCGGCGAGGCCGCCGCACACCCGGTCGAGCCCGGCGAGCGCGAGGCCGATGGCGTCGCGCAGCTGCAGCATCAGGCCGGTGTCCATCACGTCCTGGGTGGTCGCGCCCCAGTGCACCCAGCCGCCCGCGTCGCCCGCGGCCTCGGAGAGCTGCGCCACCAGCGCGACGATCGGATACCCGACTACCGCGGCCTCGCGGCGCAGCCGATCCATGTCGAGGACCTCGGTGCGGCAGGCGGCGGCGATCTTCGCCGCCGCCTCGGGCGGGATCACTCCGGCCCGCGCCTCGGCGCGGGCCAGCGCCGCCTCGAACCGGAGATAGGCGGCCACCGTGGCGTCGTCGTCGAACAGGGCCCTGGCGGCGGCGTATCCGGGGGTGGTCGAAATCAGACCGAATTCGAGGGGCGAGAGGCTCATGATGACCCGCCTACTTCTTGAGTTCCGGCGGGAGCATCGCATCCGGGATGGCCACGCCCTTTTCGCGGAAGTAGCGCACCGCGCCCGGATGGAACGGCAGCACGGTGTTGTGCACGACGTTCTCGAGCAGGGTGTCGCGCGCCGAGGAATGGGTGCGCATCATCCGGTCGTGGTTCTCGAACACCGCCTTGACGATGCCGTAGGCGACCGGCTCGGGCAGGTCCTTGTTCGCCGCCATGATGTTCCACATCGCCAGGGTCTTGATGTCGCCGGTCAGCGACTTGTAGGTCTTCTGCGGGATGGTGAACGGGATGGCGTATGGGTTGCGCGCGGAGAGCTTGGCGATCTCGGCGTCGGAGAGGCCGATCACGCGCACCTCCTGGGTGGTTTCGAGTTCGACGATCGACGGGTGCGGAATTCCGCCCGCGGTGACGATCGCGTCGAGGCGTCCGTCGGCGAGCTGGCCGCCCTGGTCGCCGATCGGGCCGTACTGGTAGTTGGCGTCGATGCCGAAATCCTTGAGCCAGCGCGGCCAGTAGGTCCCGCCGGTGCCCGCGCGCGGCCCCGCGCCGAGGCGCTTGCCGTTGAAGTCGCCGATCTTGGTGAGGCCAGAGCCCTTGAGGGTGACGATCTGGAACGGCGTCGGGTACATCGTGAACAGCGCGCGCACGTTGGTGTGCTTGACGCCGGGATTGAGTTCGAGCTTGCCGGTGAGGGCCTCGTAGGCCGGGCCGGTGGTGGTCATGCCGAGCTGCACCTGGCCCTTTTCCATCAGCACCATGTTCTGGTTCGGGCCCTGGGTCTGGCGGGTCGAGGTGGGAATGCCGACGATCTCGCTCACCAGCGAGGCGACGCCCTCGCCGTAGACCGCGTAGACGCCGCCCGCCGAGGCGGTGGCGATGGTGAGCGAGGCGGGGCGATCCGCCGCCGCCGCGGGGAGGGCGGCGAGGCCGACCACCGCCGCACATGCGAGTGCCTTGAACCGGTTTACCTGTGTCATCACCGAAGTCCTCCGTCGATATTGATTATTGAACCGAACCCTCCTCCCCCCGGGGTGCCGCCGCACGGCGCCACCGCAACACGTCCCAGCCGATCAGCGGCAGCGCGAGCGCCGCGCCGATCGCGTCGGTGAGCGCGCCGCCCATGATCAGCAGGCCCGCGGCCACCGCGAGCACCACCCGCAACGCCGGGCCGATCGGGCCGATCAGGCGGCCCTCGCCCGCCATCGCGAGCAGCACCACGCCGCAGGTGCCGGTGACGAACACCCGCGCCACCGCGAGCGGTTCGCCGATCATCAGGATCTGCGGGCTGGTGTAGAACAGGAACGGCACGACGAACGCGCCGATGCCGAAGCGCATCGCGTGCACCGCGGTCTCGAACGGTTTCGCCTCGGCGATCGCGGCGGCGGCGAAGGCGGCGATCGCCACCGGCGGCGTCACCGCCGAGATCACCGCGCAGTAGAACACGAACATGTGCGCGGGCAGGGCGGCGATGCCGAGAAGCTGCAGCGCCGGCGCGACCACCGCGGCGGCGATCGCGTAGGCGGCGGTGGTCGGCATTCCCATGCCGAGGATGATCGAGATGAACATCGCGAGGACGAAGGCGATGAACTGGCTGTTGCCCGCCACCGACAGCATCAGCGCCGAGAACCGCCCGCCGAGGCCGGTGAGCCCGAGCACGCCGACGACGATACCGGCGCAGGCCATCACCGAGATCAGTTGCAGGCTCTTGCGCGCCGAGGTCGAAAGCCCCTCGGCGGTGACGCCGGCGATCTCGCGCAGCGCCGCGAAGGTGGCGGCGCTCCCCTTGCGGGCGAAGCCGGTGCCGAGCACCGCGACGAAACCGGCAAGGGTCGCGGCAAGGCCCGCCGCGTTGATCGCAAGGCCGAGGCGGGGCAGGACGACATAGAGCGCCATCGGCAGCGCGAGGATCGTCGAGGACAGGCCGAGCCGCGTCACCGCGAGAACGATCAGCGTCGAGGCGACGCCCCAGGTCCCCGCGGCGATGATCGAATAGCCCGACATCAGCACGTCGAGCAGCACCACCAGCGGCAGCAGCAGGAACACGTCGCGCGCGAGGTCGGCGATGCGCGGCAGTTCGCTGCGCGGCAGGCCGCGCACGCCGAAGCGCAACGCCTGCAGGTCGACGCTCGCGAACACCGCGATGTAGAACAGCAGGCACGGCAGGATCGCGGCGACGATGATCTCGGAATAGGGGATGCCGGTGATCTCGGCCATGATGAACGCGCCCGCGCCCATCACCGGCGGCACCAGCTGCCCGCCGGTCGAGGCCGCCGCCTCGATCGCTCCGGCGATCGGGCGCGGATATCCGGCGCGGCGCATCATCGGAATGGTGAAGGTGCCCGAGGCGACGACGTTCGCCACCGCCGAGCCGCTCACCGTGCCGAACAGCAGGCTCGACACCACCGAGACCTTGCCCGCGCCGCCGCGCATCCAGCCGAACAGCGAAAGTGCGAAGCGCATGAAGTAGTCGCCCGCGCCGCACGCCTGGAGGAACACCGCGAACGAGACGAAGAGGATGATGTAGCGCGACGACGCGGCGACGGTGATGCCGAAGATGCCGTCCTGGCTGTAGATGAACGAGAAGAAGTTGTCGGCGGCGAAGCCGCGGTGGTGCAGCACGCCGGGGAGATACGGCCCGGCGAAGACGTAGGCGACGAAGACGAGCGCGATCGCCGGGAGGATCAGCCCCGAGAGGCGGCGCGCGAACTCGATCACCAGGAGGGTGCCGAGGACGCCGATGGCGAAGTCGCCGGAGGTGGTGATCACCCCGGTGCGCATGATCAGGTCCTGGTATTCGACGATGATGTAGGCCGAGCAGCCGACCGCGACGGCGCACAGCAGCCAGTCCCACAGCGGCACCCGGCCGTCGCGCTCGCCGCGCCAGCCGCGCAGGGTGACGAGGCCGATCACCGCGCCGAGGTTGACGTGCAGCACGCGGTAGACCCACTCGTCGATCGCGACCTGGTTGAGCACCGCGAAGTGGAACAGGGTGTAGCCGATGCAGAAGATCGACACCGCGCGCGCGAGCCACGGCGCGAGGCGGCGCTGGCCGCTTTCCATGTCGAAGGATTCGGCCTTCTCGACCGCCGCGGCGTCGACGGTTTCGGGCGCTTGCGCGTCGCGTTCGGGCATCTGCGCCTCCCTTGGCGGCCCGGATTGCGTTCCGGGCATTTGTACGTTCTTTATAATATGTACGTACAAAGTGTCAACCGCGACGAACGGGTCTATACAAGACCGAGGGCCTCGCCGATGATGCGGTCTCGGGTTTGCGGATACGGAGGCGGCGGAACGCCGCGGATTGCATGAGTCCTCGCTATATCGAAGTGGCCGACGACATCCGCTCGGAAATCCGTTCGGGGCAGACGCCGGTGGGCTCGTTCCTGCCGAGCGAGCCGGTGCTCGCCGAGCGCATGGGGGTGAGCCGCACGACGATTCGCGCGGCGCTTTCGCACCTGCAGAGGCTCGGCATCGTGACGCGGCGGCGCGGCGCGGGGACGCGCATCGAGGCGGAGGAGGCGGCGCCGCTCTACGTCCACAGCATGGTGGCGAGCGGCGACCAGCTGCAGTTCGCCGGGCCGACCACCCGTCATGTCCATGTGATTGAGGAAATCGTTGCCGACGAGGAGCTTGCGCCTCGGCTCGACAACCGTCCGGGGCGGCGCTGGCTGCGCATCGGCCAGACCCGCCACGTCGCCGACAACCCGACGCCGGTGTGCTGGACCGACGTTTACGTCGCGCAGAAATACGCCGCGATCGGCGACGAGATCCGCGATTATCCGCGCCTCGTCTACACCCTGCTGGAAGCGCGTTACGGCGTGGTGATCACCCGTATCGACCAAAGCCTGCGCGCGATCGGCCTGCCGCAGGACTACGCCGGGGTGCTCGAAGCGCCGGCGGATTCCCACGCCCTCGAACTCACCCGGCGCTATCGCGATTCGGAGCAGAAGTGCGAGATCGTCTCGCTCAGCTTCCTGCCCTCGGGGCGTTTCACCTACGATCTCACCCTGGTGCGGGTGGCGAGCGCGGCCGAAGCCTGAGCGGCCGCGCCCAGGGTTTTCTCAGTCGCGCAGGCCGTCGGCGTCCGGGCCGAGGTCGTCTTCCCACGGGCGCATGTGTTCGAGCGCCGCGAGCCCGGCGATCAGCAGCGCCGCGAGCATGAGCGCGACCACCCAGAACGGCAGGCCGAGCATCGCGTCGAGGGTGAGCTTGCCGGGGCCGCCGGTGATCCACGGCTTGAGCGCGGGCTGGGCGTAGCCGAACGCCATCGCCCCGGCGAGGCCGCCCGCGAGCGCGAACCACGCGTCGCGGTAGCCCGCGCCGATCTGCGCGAACAGGGTGCCGGGGCAGGCGCCCGCGAGCACGATGCCGAGGCCCAGGAGCGCGCCGCCGACGACGTCGGCGCCGATCTCGGTCGCCTTCGGGTGCAGCTTCACCCCCCAGAACCCGTTCAGCACCGCGAGGATCACCAGGCCGGTGGCGATCGCGGTGAGGAACATCTTGAGCATCGTGAAGGTGCGGAACTGCATCTGCCCGACGATCACGCCGGGCTCGAACACCCGGCCCTTTTCGAGGGCGAAGCCGAACGCCGCGCCCATCAGGAGGCCGAGAACCACCATGCTGTAGACTTCCATGGCTCAAACCTTTCGCATCAGCATCGCGGCGGCGATGCCGGCGGCGAACATCGCCGCCATGGTGATCATCGAGGACACCGCGAGCTGCGCGATGCCCGAGACGCCGTGACCGGAGGTGCAGCCCCCGGCGATGCGCGCGCCGAACAGCAGGATGAAGCCGCCCGCGAACGCCATCGCCGCGCGCGGCGCGAAGCTCGCGATCCCGGTGGCCTTCTCCCACACCGGCGCGACCGCGGCGCGGCGGGTGCGCGAAAGGCGCGCGGACACGTAGGCGCCGAGCGCGATGCCGATCACCAGGGCGACCTGCCACCAGTTCTTGCCGCCGGCGGCGTGGCTGGCGAAGTAGGCGTTGTCCATCGCGCCCGCGTCGAACCACGAGGCGATGTGCGCGCTCAAGGTGACGAACGACGACGACGCGCCGAGCGCGGTGTTGACGAGCAGGAACGCCGGGATCTGCAACAGGCCGATGAGCACGCCGGCGGCGTAGGGCGACCACGCGCGGCGGCCGAGCACCGAGCCGGTCTTGCGCCAGGGGCAGTGGGGCGAAAGCCCGTTGGCGTCGTAATGGGTTTCGGACATGGCCGGGTCTCCGGAAGGGAACGGTATATGAGGTATATCTAATACGAAAGCGGCGGCGTCAAGGGTTGCGGATGCGGCATCCGCTCCGTACCTCAGGCGGGAACTCCCGAGGCGAAGGATTTTCCGTGAATCTGGTTCTGACGATTCTCGCGCTTCTCGCGGCGGTGCTGCTGGCCGGCGTGATCGAGAAGGCGCTGCGGCTGCCGGTGCCGCGTCCGCTGGTGCAGGTCGGCATCGGCGTGGCGATCGGCGCGGTCGGCGGGTTCGGCGTGCCGCTCGACCCCGAGGTGTTCTTTTTGCTCTTCCTGCCGCCGCTGTTGTTCCTCGACGGCTGGCGCATCCCGCGCGAGGAGGTGCGGCGCGACACCGCGCCGATCCTCGAACTGGCGCTCGGCCTCGTCGCCTTCACCGTTCTCGGTCTCGGCGGGCTGATGCACTGGGCGATCCCGTCGCTGCCGCTGCCGGTCGCGTTTGCGCTCGCCGCGGTGCTCGCGCCGACCGATCCGCTCGCGGTCTCGGCGATCGCGAAGCGGGTCCGCATCCCGCGCCGGATGATGAGCATTCTCGAAGGCGAGGCCCTGCTCAACGACGCCTCGGCGTTGGTGTGCTTCCGCTTCGCCGTCGCGGCGGCGGCGAGCGGCGGGTTCCATATCGGCGATGCGGCGCTCGAATTCGTCTGGGTGGTGACCGGCGGCGCTGCGGTCGGCGTCGGCCTCGCCTGGATCGCGAGCCGCGCGCGCGGCTGGCTGTCGCGCGCCTTCGCCGACGACAGCGGCACCCTGATCCTGGTCAGCTTGCTGATCCCCTACGCCGCCTACCTGCTCGCCGTCGAGATCGGCGCGTCGGGGATTCTCGCGGCGGTGCTCGCGGGCCTCACCCTCAATTTCCTCGATACCACCGCCCTGCCGCTCGCCCACGCCCGGCTGCGCGGCAACCTCGTGTGGGACATGATCGCCTACACCGCCAACGGCGTGATCTTCGTCCTCCTCGGCGAGCAGTTGCCCGCGATCCTCGGCCGCGCCGACACCATCGTCGCCTACGCCGGGCACGAGAACCCCTGGTGGCTGGCGCTCTACGTGCTCGGGGTGTTCCTCGCGCTCGGGGCGCTGCGCTTCGCCTGGGTCGGGGTGTCGCTGCACCTGTTCCTGTTCCGCACCAAGGCGACGCCGCCGCGCGCGCGGTTGCGGCTGGTGACGGCGATGGCGGTCTCGGGCGTGCGCGGCGCGGTGACCCTGGCGGCGGTGCTCGGCCTGCCGCTCCTTACCGAAGCGGGCGACGCCTTTCCTTCCCGCGATCTCGCGATCTTCATCGCGATGGGGGTGATCGTGCTGTCGCTGGTGAGCGCGACGGCGCTGCTGCCGCGCCTGCTCGCGGGCTGCGAGATGCCCGCCGAGAACGCCGACACCGAGGCCGAGGACGCCGCGATGCTCGCCGCTTCGAAGTCCGCGCTGGCGGCGGTGGAACGCCTCCAGCACGTGCTCGCGCGCGACAACCCCGAGGCCGACCGGATCTTCAAGGTCGCGGCGCAGGTGATGGAAACCTACCAGCACCGCATCGCCCGGCGCGACGGCGGCGAGGACGGCGACGCGCGCTGGGCCGACGGCATCGAGCGCGAAATGCGCCTCGCCGCGCTGCGCGCCGAACGCACCGAAATCCTCCGCCGGGTGCGGGTGCGCGAGCTCGGCAGCGTCACCGCGCGGCGCCTGATCGACACCCTCGACCTGCTCGAATCCCGCCATTCCGGACAACTCCGCCGCGACGCCTGAGCGATGCCGGATTCCGGATGAAAATCCAACCCCATGCGCTATCATGCCGAACATGCCCGCCATGCCCTTCGCCACGCCTCTCCCCGACCAACCCTTCCCGCTGATTCTGCGGGACGTCGCGTGCGCGCGCGGCGAGGCGCGGATCTTCGCCGGGCTCGACATCACCGTCGAGGCGGGCGGCCTGTGGCTGGTGCGCGGCGCCAACGGCACCGGCAAGACCACGCTGCTGCGGATGCTCGCCGGGCTGCTCAAGCCCGAGAGCGGCGCGGTGCTGTGGGCCGACGGCCAGGCGCCCCGCGTCGCGCCCGAGCGCGCGGTGCTGATCGGCCACCAGGACGCGCTCAAGCCCGCGCTCTCGGTGGCGGAGAACCTCTCCTTCTGGGCGCGTTTCGCGGGTGTGACCGACAATCCCTGGCCGTCGCGCAGCGACCCCTTCGGGGTGTGGGCGCTCGCCGACGTGCCGCTGCGGGTGCTCTCGGCGGGGCAGAAGCGCCGCGTCGGCCTCACCCGCCTCGCGTTCAGCCGCGCGCCCTTGTGGCTGCTCGACGAACCCACCACCGCGCTCGACGCCGCCGGGCAGCGCACGGTGTGGGAGCTGATCGCCCTGCATCGCCGCCGCGGCGGCGCGGCGGTGGTCACCACCCACGCCAAGGGCACCGTCGACGGCGCGCAGGAACTGATCCTCGGGGAGGAGCGATGAGCGTCTTTCTCGCGGTGCTCAAACGCGATCTGCTGCTCGCCCTGCGCGACGGCGCGGGCACCTGGACGGTGCTCGGCTTCTTCACCATCGCGGTGGCGGTGTTCCCGCTCGGCGTCGGGCCGGAGCCCGAGGTGCTGCGCCGCGTCGCGCCCGGCGTGCTGTGGGCGATGGCGCTGCTCTCGGCGCTGCTCTCGCTCGACACCCTGTTCGAGGCGGACTACCGTGACGGCTCGCTCGAAGCCCTGCTCGCGGGGCAGCTGGTGCCCGAGCTGCTGGTGCTCGCCAAGGCGTGCGCGCACTGGATCGCGACCGGCCTGCCGCTCACCCTCGCTGCGCCCGCGCTCGGAATTTTCCTGCACCTGCCCACCGAGGCGATGCCGGTGCTGTTCGCCTCGCTGTTGCTCGGCACGCCGGTGCTGTCGCTCCTCGGCGCGGTCGGCGCGGCGCTTTCGCTCGGCGCGCGGCGGGCGACGGTGCTGCTCGCGGTGATGGTGCTGCCGCTCGCGGTGCCGGTTCTGGTTTTCGGCGCCGGAGCGGTCGAATCGGCGCAAACGGGGTTGGCGGTCGGACCGTCGCTCCTCATCTTGGGTGGCGTGGCATTGTGCGCCTTGGCGGTGTGCCCGGTGGCGGCTGCCGCCGCGTTGCGACAGGCAGTGGAGTAGAGGTTGGCGGCGGTCTCGACGGTCAAGGCGTTACAGGAAACCGTGTTGCGGGCGGCGCAACCGGCGCGTTTCGTGACGCTCGCAAACATGTTGATCCCCTGGATTTCGGCGGCGGCGGTGGGCCTGCTCGGCGCGGGCCTGATCGACGCCCTGGCGCTTTCGCCGCCCGACTACCAGCAGGGCGAGACGGTGCGGATCATGTACATCCACGTGCCCTCCGCGTGGATGGGCCTGTTCGTCTACGCCCTCGTCGCCACCCTCGGCGGCGTCGGCCTGGTCGCCGGGCATCCGCTCGCCTTTGCCGCCGCGCGCGCCGCCGCGCCGCTCGGGGCGGCGTTCACCGCGGTGTGCCTGGTCACCGGCTCGCTCTGGGGCAAGCCGATGTGGGGCGCGTGGTGGGTGTGGGACGCGCGGCTCACCTCGATGCTGCTGCTGCTGTTCCTCTACTTCGGTCAGATCGCGCTCAGCCGCGCCTTCGACGAACACCGGCGCGGCGACAAGGCGGCGGCGGTGCTCGCCCTCGTCGGCTGCATCAACCTGCCGGTGGTGAAGTTCTCGGTGGACTGGTGGAACACTCTGCACCAGCCCGCCAGCGTGATGAAACTCGGCGGCCCGGCGATCGACGCCTCGATGTTGTGGCCGCTGCTGCTGATGGCGGGCGCGTTCAAGCTGGCGTTCTTCGCGCTGTGGCTCGTCCGTACCCGAACCGAGGTGGTCGAGGCGCGGCTGCGCGCCGCCGCCAACCGCGCCCGCAGCGAGGCGATGCGATGAATTTCGACGGTCCCTACACCGCTTACGTAATCGGCGCCTACGTTGCCGCATTCGTGCTCCTCGGCGCGATGGTCGCCGGAGCGTGGCGCGACTGGCGGCGGGTGCGCGCCGCGTGGCGACGCATCGAGGGAGGGCGCGCCCCGTGACCCGGCGCAGGCAGCGGATGATCCTGCTCGGCGTCGGTCTGGCGGCGGTGGGATTGGCGGCGGGCTTGGTGCTCGCCGCGCTCGGCGACACCCTCACCTTCTTCTACGGCCCCACGCAGTTGCTCGCCCGCGCCGACGCCGCGACCCATCGCGTGCGCCTCGGCGGTCTCGTCGAGCCCGGCTCGGTGCAGCGCGACGGCGCGGTGGTGCGCTTCGTCGTCACCGACGGCAGCGCGAGCCTGCCGGTGCGCTACGCCGGGGTGCTGCCCGATCTCTTCCGCGAGGGCCAGGGCGTGGTCTGCGAAGGGCGGATGAGCCCCGAGGGCGGCTTCGTCGCCGAGACCGTGCTCGCCAAGCACGACGAGAAGTACATGCCCCCCGACGTCGCCAAGGTTCTCCGCGAGAACGGCGAGTGGCGGCCCGCGCAATGATCGTCGAGGCCGGGCTATTCGCATTGATCCTCGCGGGCGTGCTCGCCGCGATCCAGGCGCTCGCGCTCCCCGCCGCGGGCCTGCTGCGCCGCCCCTCGGCCGTCGGGCTGATCCCCGCCGCCGCGTTCGCCCAGGCGATCGCGATGATCGCGGCGATGGCGGCGCTGATCTATGCCTTCGTCGTTTCCGATTTCTCGGTGCGGGTGGTCTACGAGAACTCCCACACCGCCAAGCCGATGCTCTACAAGGTCGCCGCCGCCTGGGGCCACCACGAGGGCTCGCTGCTGCTGTGGGCGACGCTGCTGTCGCTCTTCGGCGGGCTCACCGCGTTCTGGCGGCAGGGGTTGCCCGCGCCGATGCGCCTGCGCGTGCTTGCGGTGCAGGGGCTGCTGTCGTTCGGCGTGGTCGCGTTCGTGGTCCTCACCTCCAACCCGTTCGACCGCCTGCTGCCCGCGCCGATCGAGGGACGCGGTCTCAACCCGCTGCTCCAGGACCCCGGCCTCGCGTTCCACCCGCCGCTTTTGTACGTCGGATCGGTCGGCGTCTCGGTCGCCTTCGCCTTCGCCGTCGCGGCGCTGTGGCGCGGCGAGCTCGGTCCGGGCTGGGCGAAGGCGGTGCGGTTCTGGACCCTGGTCGC
>QKGW01000382.1 GCA_003250275.1 Alphaproteobacteria bacterium | reverse complement strand
GGCGGGCCGCAGGCGCTGTTCAAGGTGCTCGGCGACATGCGCCAGGGCGGCGGGATCAAGCAGCCGATCATCATCACTCAGCACATGCCCGCCACCTTCACCACCATCCTCGCGGAGCACATCACCCGCGTCACCGGCTGGCCGGCGAAGGAAGGGCAGGACGGCGAGCCGCTCAAGGGCGGCAACGTCTACATTGCGCCGGGCGGCTTCCACCTCGTCGTGGAGAGCAAGGGCGTGGAGACGGTGATCCGCATCCTCGACGCGCCGCCGGAGAACTTCTGCAAGCCCGCCGTCGATCCGATGATGCGCTCGGTGGCGAAGGTGTACGGACGCCGCGCGCTCGCGGTGATCCTCACCGGCATGGGTTCGGACGGTGCGAAGGGCTGCGGCGTGCTCGTCGAGGCGGGCGGTAACGTGATTGCGCAGGACGAAGAAACCTCGGTGGTCTGGGGAATGCCGGGGGCGGTGGCGCAGGCGGGATTGTGTTCGGCGATCCTTCCGGTGCAGGACATCGGTGCCTTCATCAAGAAAGTGGCGACAAGGCTGTAAGCGATGAAACCCGAAGACTTCGATTTCGTGGCGAAGATGCTCAAGGAGCGATCCGGTCTCGTCCTCTCCAGGGACAAGTCCTACCTCCTTGAAAGCCGCCTGATGCCGGTGGCCCGCCGCCGCGGCATGAAGGGCCTCGACGATCTCTGCGTCGCGCTGCGGCGCATGGACCCCGCTCTGGTCAAGGACGTGACCGAGGCGATGACCACCAACGAGTCGTTCTTCTTCCGCGACGGCAAGCCGTTCGACCAGTTCCGCGATCAGGTGATCCCGGCGCTGCTCAATTCGCGCAAGGACAAGCGGCAGATCCGGATCTGGTGCGCGGCGTGCTCGTCGGGGCAGGAGCCCTATTCGCTCTCGATCATCCTCAAGGAGATGGAGGCGAAGCTCGCCGGCTGGCGCATCGACATCGTCGCCACCGACCTCTCCACCGAGATTCTCGAAAAGGCCAAGGCCGGGCTCTACTCCCAATTCGAGGTGCAACGCGGGATGCCGATCCAGCTTCTGGTGAAATACTTCCAGAAGAAGGACGAGATGTGGCAGATCGATTCCCGTCTGCGCGCGATGGTGCAGTACCGCCCGCTCAACCTCCTCACCGACGTGCGCTCGACCCTCGGCAATTTCGACATCGTGTTCTGCCGCAACGTGCTGATCTATTTCGACCAGGAGACCAAGGGCAAGGTGCTCGCCGACATCGCGAAACTGCTCGCGCCCGACGGCTGCCTGTTCCTCGGCGGCGCGGAGACCGTGCTCGGCATCTCCGACAAGTTCAAGCCGGTGGTCGGCCAGCGCGGCATGTACGAACTCACCGCCTCCGCCAAGGTCTGAATCCGCGAAAGAAAAACCAGACGTGGATCTCCGGGACGAACCCTGGGATCCACGTCTGGTTTTTCATTGGCTGCGCGGTTTTCTTCCGCCGTCAGGCCGCCGGATCGCGCAGCACGTAGCCGCGCCCCCACACCGTTTCGATGTAGTTTTCGCCGTCGCTCATCGTCGAGAGCTTCTTGCGCAGCTTGCAGATGAACACGTCGATGATCTTGAGTTCCGGTTCGTCGAGCCCGCCGTAGAGGTGGTTGAGGAACTGCTCCTTGGTCAGCGTCGTGCCCTTGCGGAGCGCGAGCAGTTCGAGGATGCCGTATTCCTTGCCGGTGAGGTGGACCGGCAGATCGTCGATCGCCACCGAGCGGGTGTCGAGGTTGACGGTCATCCGCCCGGTGCGGATGGTCGAGGCGGCGTGCCCCTTCGAGCGGCGGATGATCGCGTGCAGCCGCGCCACCAGTTCGCCCTTCTCGAAGGGCTTGGTGAGGTAGTCGTCGGCGCCGAGGCCGAGGCTGCGGATCTTGCGGTCGGTGTCGTCCATCCCCGAGAGGATCAGCACCGGCGTCTCCACACGCGCCGCGCGCAACTGGCGCAAAACGTCGAGGCCGTCCATGTCGGGCAGGCCGAGGTCGAGGATGATGATGTCGTATTCGTAGAGACGGCCAATCTCAAGGCCATCCTCGCCCTGGCCGGTGGTGTCGACCACCATTTGCTCGGAGCGCAGCATGAGTTCGATCGCCTGCGCCTGGCTGGCGTCGTCCTCAACCAGAAGTACGCGCATATGTCGGCCCCCCGGACCTTTAACAAACGTTAACGACGATACCGAATCGCAGCGGGGTGGGCAACTTTTTCCCGGTTTACCCCGCATTAACGCGCACGCGCTATGCTCGCCCGGCAACCGCCCCGAGGAGCGCGATGACGGTCCTGATTCAGAATATCCTCCATGAGATCGAACGGCTTCCCGACTACGAAGTGTTCGGGCGCGTGACCGCGATTTCGGGGATGCTGGTCGAGATCGGCGGCGCGCACGGCGCGCTCTCGGTCGGCGACCGTTGCGACCTGATCGCGCGCGGCGGCCGCCGAGTCTCCTGCGAGGTGGTGGGCTTCCGCGGCGGTTCCGCGCTGTTGATGGCGTTCACCGCGCTCGACGGCGTCGGCCTCGGCTGCCGCGCCGAGATCGCCGAAACCCAGCCGGTGATCTATCCGCATCCCTCCTGGCTCGGCCGGGTGATCAACGCCTTCGGCGAGCCGGTCGATGGCAAGGGGCCGCTGCCCAAGGGCAACGTCGCCTATCCGGTGCGTGCGGCCGCGCCCTCGGCGCACGCGCGCGGGCGCGTCGCCGGCAAGGTCGACCTCGGCGTGCGCGCGCTCAACACCTTTCTCACCTGCTGCCGCGGCCAGCGCATGGGCATCTTCTCGGGCTCGGGCGTCGGCAAGTCGTCGCTGATGGCGATGATGGCGCGGCACACCCAGCTTTCCGCCACCGTGCTCGGGCTGATCGGCGAACGCGGCCGCGAGGCGCGCGAGTTCATCGAGGACGACCTCGGCCCCGAGGGCATGGCGCGCAGCATCGTCGTCTGCGCCACCTCCGACGAAAGCCCGCTGATGCGCCGCCAGGCCGCCTACACCGCGATGGCGGTGGCCGAATACCTGCGCGACGCCGGCGAGGATGTGCTGATCCTGATGGACAGCGTCACCCGCTTCGCGATGGCGCAGCGCGAGATCAGCCTCTCCGCCGGCGAGCCGCCCGCCTCGAAGGGCTACACCCCCTCGGTGTTCGCCGAGCTGCCGCGCCTGCTCGAACGCGCCGGTCCCGGCGTCGGGGCGGGGAGCATCACCGGCCTGTTCACCGTGCTCGTCGAGGGCGACGACATGAACGAGCCGATCGCCGACGCGGTGCGCGGCATTCTCGACGGCCACGTCGTGCTCGACCGCGCGATCGCCGAGCGCGGCCGCTATCCCGCGATCAACGTGCTCAAGAGCGTGTCGCGTACGATGCCGGGGTGCAACTCGGTGGAGGAGAACGCGCTGGTCTCGCGCGCCCGCCGCCTGATGGCGACCTACGACGACATGTCGGAGCTGATCCGCCTCGGCGCCTACCGCCAGGGCAGCAACGCCGAGGTCGACGAGGCGATCCGCTACAACGCGCCGCTCGAACAGTTCCTCGCCCAGGCGAAGAGCGAGCACACCGACCTCGCGGCGGGGTATGCCGCGCTCGAACAGATTCTGGCGGCCTGAGATGGCGAAGGCTCATCCGGATGAAGAAGTTCGTCGTCGACGAGGCCCGCCGCGCGCTTGCCGAACTCTACGGCCACGAGGCCGAGCTGACCCGCCGCGAGCAGGCGCTCGAAGCCGGGGTGCGGCGCGAGCAGGAGATCGCGAGCGCCGATCCCACCGGCTTCGCCGCGATGTCCTACGGGCGCTTCGCCGAATCGGTGGTGCGGGATCGCGCCCGCTTCGCCGACGCCCGCCGCAAGCTCGAGGCGATGATCGCCGAGCAGCAGGATGCGGTGGCGGAAGCCTTTAACGAATTCAAGACCGTCGAGATCCTCCAGCGCAACCGCGACGCCCGCGCCGCGGCGGAACGCGCGCGCAAGGAACAGATCGTTCTCGACGAGGTCGCGGCGGTGAATCACGCGCGCCGCCACGCCGGAGCCGCCGCCTGAGCGGCGGTCATGGGCGTCGA
>QKGW01000467.1 GCA_003250275.1 Alphaproteobacteria bacterium | reverse complement strand
TGCGGCGCGGCCCGAGTTCGAGGGCGAGGTAGCGGGTCAGGGTGTCGACCGCGCCCTTCATGCTGCCGTAGGCGGACATCCCCGGCAGGCTGAAGCGCGAAAGGCCGGAGGAGACGTTGAGAACGCTGCCGCCGTCGGCGATCACCGGCAGCAGCGCCTGGGTGAGGAAGAACACCCCCTTGAGGTGCACCGCGACGAGGCCGTCGAACTCCGCCTCGGTGGTTTCGGCGAACGGCTTGTGGAGGCCGTAACCGGCGTTGTTGACGAGCGCGTCGAGACGCTCGCGCCCGAACGTCTCCGCGAGGGTCTTGCGCAATCGCGCGACGAAATCGGGGAAGCCCGCGACCGCGCGGGTATCGAGCTGCAACGCCGCGCCGGTGCGTCCGTGCGCGGCGATCTCGCCGACCGCCGCCTCGGCCTCGGCGCGGTTGCTGTGGTAGGTGACGATCACGTCGTAGCCGCGTTCGGCAAGGAACGAGGCGGCGCTGCGGCCGAGCCCGCGGCTGCCGCCGGTGATCAGGACGAGGGAGGACTGGGAAGCCATGGTCGGGTCTCCGTTTGGGGGTGTCGCTTGGGGGAGAGATGGGGCGGCGCGGCGCGCACGACATGCCCGAAGCTGCGGGAGTCTTGCCCGATCCTCCGGCGAGGGGTTTCCGCACGCGGGCGCACACCCGATATCCGGAGGACCGCACGCCCCGGAGCGACCCGATGTCCGACGATCTCAAGACCCTGATCTCCGCCGCCGCGGAGGCCTACGGCCCCGGCACCCCCGAAATCCCGACGCCGGTGCCGGGGCTCGCGGTGGTTTGCTCCGAAACCCCGAGCACGCCGTTCCGCACCCTCTACCGCCCGGTGGTCTGCGTCGTCGCGCAGGGGGCGAAGCGGGTGATGACCGGCGAGGCGACGCACGCCTTCGCCGCCGGCCAATCGCTGATCGTCGGGATCGACCTGCCGGTCACCGCGCAGGTGGTCGAGGCGCCCTACCTCGCCGTCGCGGCCGATCTCGACTGGCACATCCTGCGCGAGGTGATCGACACCGCCGAACGCGCACCGCGCGCCGAAGCGCCGGTGCCCGGGGTGTTCGTCGGCGGGCCGGACGCGGCGCTCGCCGACTGCATGGTCCGCCTGCTCCGGCTGTGCGCCGAGCCCGAGGCGGTGGCGGTGCTGCACCCGCTTCTGATGCGCGAGCTGCACTTCCGCCTATTGCAGGGGCCGCATGGCGCGGCGTTGCGCCAGAGCGCGCGGGCCGACGGGCGCGCCGCCGGAATCGCGCGGGCGATCCGCCGCCTGCGCGACGACTTCGCCCGGCCGCTGCGCACCGAGACCCTCGCGGCGGAAGCGGGCATGAGCGTTTCGACCTTCCACCTGCACTTCAAGACCGCGACGGAGATGACCCCGTTGCAGTTTCAGAAGCAGTTGCGGTTGCTGGAGGCGCGGCGGCTCCTGGTCGACGAGGCGACGAGCGCCGAACGCGCCGCTTACGCGGTCGGATACGAAAGCCCGACCCAGTTCAGCCGCGAATACGCGCGGATGTTCGGCGCGCCGCCGAAGCGCGACGCGGCGCAAATGCGCGCCGCGTCGTGACGGCTCAGGCGGAGAGCTTCTTCGCGATCTTGGCGAGGTGTTCGCCCTGCCAGCGCACCAGATCGAGCTCGTTGGCGGAGGGCTGACGCGAGCCGTCGCCGCCGGCGATGGTGGTGGCGCCGTAGGGACTGCCGCCCGAAATTTCCGCAAGCGTCATCTGGCCCTGCGCGGCGTAGGGCAGACCGACCACGACCATGCCCTGGTGCAGCAACACGGTATGGAAGGTGAGGATGGTGGATTCCTGGCCGCCGTGCTGGGTCGCGGTCGAGACGAACACACCCGCGGGCTTGCCCACCAGCGCGCCCGACATCCACAGGCCGCCGGTCTGGTCGAGGAAGTTTTTCATCTGGCTCGCCATGTTGCCGAAGCGCGTCGGCGTGCCGAAGAGAATGCCGTCGTAGTCGGCGAGCTCCTGCGGCGTCGCGATCGGCGCGGCCTGGTCGAGTTTCGCGCCCGCCTTCGCGGCGACCTCGGGCGGCATCAGCTCCGGCACCCGCTTGATCACCGCCTCGGCTCCGGCGGCGCGCACGCCCTCGGCGGCGGCCTCGGCCATCTGCTCGGTGTGGCCGTAGGTGGAATAGTAAAGGATGAGAATCTTGGTCATGACTCGACTCCGGTTAATTGTCGCATCACCGAGATGGTCCCCATCCCGGCGTGAGACAATCCGAAGAACCGGCAACGCATCGTCGCGGTTCCGGCAACGATGCGATTATTGCACCAGATCCCAGTAGGGATGCGGCCCGAAGCGCTGACCGAGGAAATCGACGAACGCCCGCACCTTGGGCGAGAGGTGGCGCGCCTCGGGATAGATCGCGTAAAGCGCGGAATCCTGAATGATGTAGTCGGAAAGCAGCGACACCAGCGCCCCGGCCTGGAGATCCTGCCCGATGATGAAGCTCGGCAGCCGCACCACCCCCACGCCCTTGAGCGCGGCGTGGCGCAGCGCGTCGCCGTTGTTGGCGCAGAGCCGCCCCTTCACCGTCACCGGCCAAGCCGCGCCCTCGGGCGTGGTGAAGCGCCATTCCTCGGGCGCGCTGTCGTTGGAATAGAGCAGGCAGCAGTGGTTCTTGAGGTCCGCCGGGGTCGCGGGCGTGCCGCGTTCGGCGAGATAGCCGGGGCTCGCGCAGACGGCCAGCCGCATCGGCGCGATACGCTTGGCGACGAGCGAGGAATCCGCGAGACGGCCGATGCGCACCGCGACGTCGAACCCCTCCTCGATGAGGTCGACGGTGCGGTCGTTCATCACCAGATCGACCTCGACCTCGGGGTTCGCGGAAAGGAAATCCGGTAGCGCCGGCGCGAGGTGGCTGTAGCCGAAGCTCATCGGCGCGTTGATCTTGAGGCGTCCGCGCGGCGCGCCCTGGAGATGGCCGATCGACTGCTCGGTCTCCTCGATGTCGGCGAGGATGCGCGACACCCGCGTGTAGTAGGCCTGGCCGATCTCGGTGGGGGTCAGCGCGCGGGTGGTGCGGTGGAACAGGCGCACCCCGAGTTCCGCCTCGAGCGCCGCGACCTGACGGCTCAACACCGATTTCGACACCCGCAGCCGCCGCGCGGCCTCGGAAAACGAGCGGGTCTCGGCAACCCGCGCAAACGCCTGCATCGCGGCGAGCCGATCCATTCGTTGTCTCCTGCGCAACAGTATTGTTCGCCCAGCATGAATTGTTGCGAATAGCAAGGCAAACTATTTCTCACCCAACAGAGCGAACCCCTAACTCAGGAGACGATCATGACCATGACCCTCCGTCCCGCCGCCGAGCGCGGCCATGCGAACCACGGCTGGCTGAACACCCACCACAGCTTCTCGTTCGCGCACTACTTCGACCCGGCGCACATGGGCTTCCGCTCGCTGCGGGTGATCAACGACGACGTCGTGAGCCCGGGCGCGGGCTTCCCCACCCACGGCCACAGCGACATGGAGATCCTCACCTACGTGATCTCGGGCGCGCTGGAGCACCGCGACAGCGCCGGCAACCACACCATCCTGCGGCGCGGTGGAGTGCAGCAGATGTCCGCGGGCAGCGGCATCCGCCACAGCGAGTTCAACGCCTCGCGCACCACCGACCTGCACCTCCTGCAGATCTGGATTCTGCCGGCGCAGGACGGCCTCAAGCCCGGCCACCGCGAGATCGCCGTGACCGAGGACGAGAAGCGCAACGTGCTGAAGCTGCTCGCCGCGCCGGAAGGCGGCGACGTGCTCAAGATCAACCAGGATGCGCGGATGTACGCCTCGATCCTCGACGACGGCCGCACGGTGAGCCACGACCTCGAAGCGGGCCGCGGCCTCTGGGTGCAGATGGTCTCGGGCGGGCTCGATGCGAACGGCACCGTGCTCAAGGCAGGCGACGGCCTCGCCATCGAAGGCGCGGGCCGGATCGACTTCACCGCCAAGGGCGAAGCCGAGTTCCTCGTTTTCGACCTCGCCTGAGCGCACGAAAGGAAAAGGCCCGGAGGAAACTCCGGGCCTTTTTTGTCGTCCGTGCCGGGGCGCGGATCAGAACTTCGAAAGACCTTCGCTCAGCCCCTTGAGCGACACCGCGACGGCAGCGGTCTTTTCGCCGAGGTGGAACTCGATCTTGGCGGCGTTGCCCTTCTTCATCGCGGCGAGGAGGTCGGGATCGACCTTGGTCGCGACCTCGCAGCCCTGCGGCACGCAGCGCTGGGCGAAGAGCGGGAACTCCTTGCCGCCGTCCACCGAAACCCGCACGCCGGGCGGAATCGAGTACCCGAGCGGCAGGTAGCCGAAGAGCACGAATTCCTTGTCGTTGAGGTGGAAGAACGCCGCCTTGAGGACCGAAACCTTCTTGCCGTCGGGCGCGGTCGCCTGCTCGATCTGCATCAGACGGCAGGTGCTCTGCGCCGTCGAGCCGGCGGGCGGCTTCGGGCAGCCGACGGTCCAGTCGCCGAACTTGTCGCCATCCTTGGCGAGGGCCGGCGTGGCCGCGAGCGCCGGAAGCGCGGCGACGGCGGCTCCCAGGACAAGGGTACGAAACTTGCGAGAAACGGGCATTGTGCTGCGTCCTATTCGGATCGATGTCGAAGCGCCCCACCGGGCGGGGCCGCCGTTGCGCCCGGGCCCGGGCGCGGAGCGGCGGAGTGTAGCGCCAACCACACGCCCCGGTCAAATGCCCGGGGCGCTGCCTTTATGTCGGGAATACCCTTGCGGAACGCAAGGGTACGCGATGCTTTCAAGCCAGGGAGAGCAGCGTCGCCGCCACCGCCTGGGCGCGCGGCACCAGGGTATCGAGGTGGCAGACCTCGTCCTCGGTGTGCGCCTTTTCGCCGACCGGGCCGAGGCCGCACAGCGTCGGAACGCCCATCGCCGCGGTGAAGCCCGAGTCCGCGCAGCCGCCGGTGAACTCGCCGCCGACGGAAAAACCGATCTCCGCCGCCGCCGCCTGATAGCGGGCGAGGAGGTCGGCGCTCATCCGCGCCTCCATCGGCACGCGGTGCGACATCATCGTGCCGGTCGCCTTGGTGCCGGGCACGTCGTCGGCGGCGAGGATCTCCTCGATCGCCGCCACGATCGGCGCGCGCTGCGCCTCCTCGACGAGGCGCACGTCGAACTCCGCGCTCGCCCAGCTCGCCACGGTGTTGTGGCCGATGCCACCCGCGATCACGCCGACGTTGGTGGTGATGCCGGTGCCGTAGTCGGTGAGCGCGTGCAGGCGCGGGATTTTGCGCGCGAGCGCCTCAATCGCGCTGCGCCCGGCCTGGTGGTTGACGCCCGCGTGCGCCGCGGTGCCGGTCACGTCGATCTTCATCCAGAAGCCGCCCTTGCGCGCGCTCACCACGTTGCCTGAGGCGCGCCCCGGCTCCATGTTGAGCACCGCCCGCGCGCCCACCGCCGCCGCCTCGATGATCGGACGGCCGGTGTCGGAGCCGATCTCCTCGTCGCCGGTGAACAGCGCGACGAGCGGATACGGCGCGGACTTGGTCTCGGCGAACGCCTTCATCACGAACGCGATCAGCACCAGACCCGACTTCATGTCGGCGACGCCCGGACCGTAGGCGCGGTCGCCCTCGGCGCGGTAGGGCCGCTGCGCCACCGTGCCGGTCGGGAACACCGTGTCGCGGTGGCCCATCATCAGCGCGTGGGCGTTGCCCGCCCCCGCCCCGACGGTGACCTTGAGCGCATCGCCGAAGCCCTCGATCGGAATCCGCTCGAAGGCGACGCCGTCGCCGGCGAGAAACGCCTGCAACGCCTCCAGCACGCGGTCGTTGCCGGCCTTGTCGTGGCTGAAGCTCTCGATGTCGACGAGGGTCTGGAGCAGCGCCTCCATTTCTCCCCGGCGCGGGGCGAGCCACGCGAGGACTTGGGAATTCATCGTGCTCATGCCCGTGCCGCCTTGATGATGTCGTTGCCGTTTTCGCCGAGGTCCCAGAACAGCCCGGCCATGATCCCGAGCGCCTCGCGCGCCACCGGCGCGAGCAGGTGTTCGTTGGGCGCGTGCTGCGAGCACGCCGGATAGGAGTGCGGCACCCAGATCGTCGGCAAGCCGAGCACGTCGGAGAACGCGTCGTTGGGCAGCGAGCCGCCGAGGTTGGGGAGCAGCGCGGGCTTCTTGCCGCTGGTCTTGGCGATCGAGGCGAGCGCCCAGGTCACCCACGGGTTCTCGGGGTCGAGGCGGGTCGCGGCAAAGGCCGAGCGCGACGGCGTCACGGTGATGCCGGTGAAGCCGTGCTTGGCGAGGTGGGTTTCGATCGCCTCGACGAAGGTGTCGGGATCGCTGCCGACGACGTAGCGGAGTTGCAGCGTCGCGCGCGCCTCGGGCGGGATCGCGTTGACCGGAATGTCGGGGTTGCCGGCGAGGTAGGAAAGCACCTCGAGGGTGTTCCAGCCGAACACCCGTTCGGGGGTGGTGAGGCCGGGCTCGCCCCAGTCGGGGTCGATTTCCGGATCGCCCGGATTGCCGCCGACGACGAGATCGGCGATCGCCGCGCGCACCGCGTTGGAGATCGGCGGCGGACGCAGTCCCTCGACGAGGTTCTTGCCGTTCGGGTCGATCATCGTCGCGATCGCGTTGGCGAGGACGCTCGCCGGGTTGCGCAGCGCGCCGCCCCAGTTGCCGGAGTGGTGGCCGCCGTCGCGCAGCTTGAGTTCAAGATCGAAGTTGAAGCTGCCGCGCGAGCCGAGGAACACCGTCGGCCGCGCCGCGGACATGCGCGGCCCGTCGGAGGCGATCAGCACGTCGGCGGCGAGCTCGGTCTTGTGCTTGGCGCAGACCTCGCGCAGGCCGGGGGAACCGACCTCTTCGCCCATTTCCAAGATCACCTTGACGTTGAAGCCGAGGCGGCCGCCGCGTGCCGCCATCACCGGCGCGAGGGCGGAGAGGTTGATCGCGTGCTGGCCCTTGTTGTCGGCGACGCCGCGCCCGTACCAGCGGTCGCCCTTGATCGTCACTTCCCAGGGCGAAAGGTTGTCGATCCACTTGCCCTCGTAGCCGCGCACCACGTCGCCGTGGCCGTAGGTGAGCACGGTGGGGAGGCCGTCGCCCTCGTGGCGCTCGCCGATCAGGAACGGACCGCAGCCTTCCGGCCCCTCGACGATGCGGGTGGCGAAGCCGAGTTCGCGGAGGTGCGGAATCGCCGCCTCGGTGAAGTAGGTTTCGAGGATCGGCATCCGCTCGGGCTTCTGGCTCTCGCTCGGAATCGCCACGCGACGCTTGAGGTCGGCGAGGAACCCGCCATCGTCGAAATAGGCGTGCGCCCCGGCTATCGCGGCATCACGGCTCATCGGACAGAACTCCTTTCCAGGGGGAAATGACACGCGACGCGGCGTTCCGCGTCGAACGGCGGCGGCGTGGTGCGGCACAAGTCTCCGGCGCGCGCGCAACGGGGGTGGAAGGCGCAGCCGGGCGGCGGCGCGATCGGGTTGGGGAAGACCGCGCCCAACTGGGTGTCGGGAATGCCGAGGCCGGGCTCGGGGGTGAGCACGGAATCGAGCAGCGCGCGGGTATAGGGGTGGGCAGGCCCCTGAAACAGCTCGGCGGCGGGACGATCCTCGACGATACGGCCGAGGTACATCACCGCGACCCGGTCGGCGAGATGCTCGACCACCGCGAGGTTGTGGCTGATGAAGAGATAGGTGAGGCCGAACTCGCGCCGGAGTTCGAGCAGCAGGTTGAGGATCTGCGCCTGCACCGAGACGTCGAGCGCCGAGGTCGGCTCGTCGCAGATCACCACTTCGGGGCGCATCACCAGGGCACGCGCGATCGCGACGCGCTGGCGCTGGCCGCCCGACATCTGGTTGGGGGTGCTGTCGGCGGCGCGGCGCGGCAGGCCGACGACGTCGAGGATCTCCTCGACCATCTTGTCGCGCTCGGGCTTGGTGGCGACGCCGTGGACTTCGAGCGGCATCGCGACGATCTGCCGCACCGTCTTTCGCGGGTTGAGCGAGGAATACGGGTCCTGGAAGATCGGCTGGATGCGGCGCGAAAGCTCCTTGCGCCAGCCGCCGCCCTCGACCGCCACACCGTCGACGAGGATGCGTCCGGCGGTCGGGGTTTCGAGGCCGAGGAGCAGCTTCGCCAGGGTCGACTTGCCGCAGCCGCTTTCGCCGACGAGGCCGACGGTCTCGCCGCGCCCGACCTTGAGCGAAACCCCGTCCACCGCCTTGAGCGGCAGCTTCGGCGAGAACATCCCCTGGCGCACCGAATAGGTCTTGGCGATGCCGTCGAGTTCGAGAATTGGTACGCTCATCGCGCGCCCTCCGCGTGAATGCAACGTACCGCCCGGCCATCGGGCAGCGCCGCCACCGCCACCTCTCCGGCGCAACGCGCCTCGGCGAGCGGACAGCGATTCCGGAATACGCACCCCTCGACCCGTCCGGTCAAACTCGGCACCAGGCCGGGGATCGACCCCAGCGGCTCGCCGGGAGCGGTCTTGCCCGGCTGCGGGATGCAGGCGAGCAGGCCGCGGGTGTAAGGGTGCGCGGGGTCGGCGAAGATCGGCCCGACCGGGCCGCTCTCGACGAGTTCGCCGGCGTACATCACCGCCACCCGGTCGGCGATGCGCGCGACCACACCGAGATCGTGGGTGATCAGCAGCACGGCGATGTTGAACTCCTTCTGGATCTCCTTGAGGAGCAGCAGGATCTGCGCCTGGATGGTGACGTCGAGCGCGGTCGTCGGCTCGTCGGCGATGAGCAGATCGGGATCGCACATCAGCGCCATCGCGATCATCACGCGCTGCCGCAGGCCGCCCGAAAGCTGGTGCGGATACTGCGTCATCCGCTTCGCCGCGGCGGAAATGCCGACGCGTTCGAGCAGGTGCACGGCACGCGCCTCGGCCTCGGCGCGCGACACCTTGCGGTGGCGGATCAGCGGCTCGGCGAGCTGGTTGCCGATGGTGTACGCCGGATTGAGCGAGGTCATCGGCTCCTGGAAGATCATCGCCATGCGGTCGCCGCGCAGATCGCTCATTTTGCGCTCGGACACCGAGGTGAGGTCGACGCCGTCGAAGTCGAGCCGCGCCGCGCTGCGCTTGAGGCGGCCGGGCAGCAGGTTCATCACCGCGAGCGAGGTGAGCGACTTGCCCGACCCGCTCTCGCCGACGATGCACAGGGTCTCGCCGCGGCGGATGTCGAAGGAGACGCCGCGCACCGCGTGCAGGGTACGGCCGCCCAGGGGGATGTCGACGGTGAGGTTGTCGACGGTCAGCAGGGGAGCTTCGGTCAATTGCGATTCTCCGGCGCAGTCACGTCGCGCACACCGTCGCCGAGGAGATTGATCGCCAGCACCAGCACCAGGAGCGCGATACCGGGGATCACGATCACCCAGGGCTTGAAGAACATGTACGATTTACCCTCGGCGATCATCAGCCCCCACGACGGCTCGGGCGGCGGCACGCCGAGACCGAGGAAGGAGAGCGTCGCTTCGAGCAGGATCGCGTGCGCCATTTCGAGGGTGGCGACGACGATCAGCGCGTTGAGGATGTTGGGCAGGATCTCCGAGAGCACGATGCGCCAGACCGAACAGCCGATGCAGCGCGCCGCGGAGATGTATTCGGCATGGCGGATCTGCTGGGTCGCGACGCGGGTGACGACGGCGAAACGGTCCCACAGCAGGAAGCCGAGCACGAGGATGACGATCTTCAACGAACCGCCGACGAGGGCGGCGACGGCGAGCGCCACCAGCACCACCGGCATCGACAGCCGGGTGGTGATGAGGTAGCTGATCGCGGCGTCGACCTTGCCGCCGAAGTACCCGGCGGCAACGCCCAAAGCGGTGCCGATGACGCCCGAGATCAGCGCCGCGAGCGCGCCGATGAGGAGCGAGATGCGCGCACCGTAGATCAGGCGCGAGAGGTAGTCGCGGCCGAGCTTGTCGGTGCCGAAGACATGCTCCCAGCTGCCCTTGGCGTCCCACACCGGCGGGATCAGGCGGCGCGAGACGTCCTGGGCGTAGGGATCGTGCGGCGCGATCAGCGGCGCGAAGATCGCCATCAGGACGATCAGGCCGAGCACCGTGGCGCCGATCATGAAGCCGTGGTGCCCGAGCGCGCGGCGCGCCATGCGGGCGACGGGCGAAACCTTGGGCAGGGCCTCGGTGAGCGCGTCGGTCGTGGTTTCTGACATGCTCTGCTCTCCTCAGTTGGCGCGCATACGCGGGTCGAGCGCGGCGTTGAGCAGATCCGCGACCAGGGTGACGAAAATGTAGACCACCGAGAGCAGCAGGACGACCGCCTGCACCACCGGATAGTCGTTGCGCGAGATCGCCTCCCACGCGAGGTGGCCGAGGCCGTGCAGCGAGAACACCGTCTCGATCACGATCGAACCGCCGAGCATGAAGCCGAGCTGCACCGCCGCGAGCCCGACCACCGGGATCACCGCGTTTCTGAGCGCGTGCTTGAACATCACCGTGGCGGGATGCAGGCCCTTGGCGCGCGCGGTGCGGATGTAGTCGGAGGCGAGCACGTCGAGCATACCGTTACGGGTGAGGCGCATGATCGCGGGCATCGCGTAGGTGCCGAGCGCGATCACCGGCATGATGAAGTGCTTCCACGTGCCGGTGCCCGAGGCGGGCAGCCAGCGCAGGTTGACCGCGAAGATCAGCACCAGGGTCAGGCCGAACCAGAAGCTCGGCATCGCCTGCCCGAACACCGAGATCGTCAGCGCGACGCGGTCGACCCAGGTGTCGCGCTTGATCGCGGCGATCACGCCGAGGGGGATCGCGATCAGCAGCGCGAAGCCGAGGGCGAGGCCGCCCAGGGTCATCGTCACGCCGAGGCGTCCGCCGATCAGCGTCGTCACCTGATCCTGGAAATAGAACGACCGGCCGAAGTCGAAGTGCATCGCCTTCCACAGCCACTCGACGAACTGGGTGGTGATCGGCTTGTCGAGGCCATACTCGACGCGGATCATCTCCACCTGCTCGGCGGAGGATTCGGGACCGGCGATCGAGACCGCGAGGTCACCGGAGAGGTGCAGCAGGAAGAAGCTGAACACCGCCACGGTGAACGCGACGCAAAGCGCGATGGCGATCCGTCTCAGGGCGAACTGCAACATCAATGAAACTCCGGCGAGGCCGCCGCCCCGGCTTCAACCGGGGCGGCGCGACGCAAACCTTACTTCCACGACGCCGCGTAGAAGCGCGGCAGCTCGTCGGGGTAAGCGGTGAAGCTGAGGTCCTTGGTGAAGGCGTAGTTGGCCGAGTACGAGAACAGCGGCAGCACGTAGGCCTTCTCCGAGATGCGCTTGAGCGCCTTGCCGTAAAGCTCCATGCGCTTGGCTTCGTCGACGGTGGAATCCGCCTCGGTGAGCCACGCCTTGACCTCCGGATCGCGCGAACGGTCGTCGCCCGAACCCTTGAAGAAATTGCCGGTGAACGCCGAGGCGTCGTTGACCGAGTACGAGCCCCAGGTGTTCATCGTGATCGCCGCGCGGCCAGCGTGCAGCTCGTTGCGCATCGCCGGATACTTGAGGAAGTTGAGCTTGGCGTTGATCCCCACCGCCTTGAGGTAGCCGATCATCGCTTCCGCGTAGTCGCGCTCGCGGTAGGCGTACATCTCGGTGTCGAAGCCGTTGGGGTAGCCCGCTTCCTTGAGCAGCGCCTTGGCCTTGGCCGGGTCGTAGGAATACTTGACCACGGTGTCCTGGACGCAGCCGGTCTGCTCGACGAAACACGCCGCGTTCATCACGCGCGAGCCGCCGCGCACGAGGTTGTCGACCATCGCCTTGCGGTCGATCGACATCGAGATCGCCTTGCGCACGCGCTCGTCCTTGAGCGGCTTCATCGCCGGGTCGTCGCCCTGCATTTCGAACACGAGGAAGGCGACGCGCATGGTTTCGGAGGAGAGCACCGAAACGTCCGGCACCGAACGCAGGCTATCGGCCTGATCCGACGGCAGACGCCAGATCCAGTCGACGCCGCCGGTCATCAGCTCGGCGACGCGGCTTTCGCCGTCGGGGATCACCTTGAATTCGAGCTTGCCGATCTTCGGCGTGCCCTTCGGGCTGTTCTTCATGTAGCCGTCGTACTTGACCATCTTCACGCCCTGGCCGGAGGTCGCGGAAACGATCTTGTAGGGGCCGGTGCCGATCGGCGCCTTGGCGAAGCCCTCGATGCCGACCTTCTCGAAGTACGCCTTCGGATACATCGGCACCGCCGCGGCGAGGTATTCCATCGCCGCCGGGAACGGCTCCTTGAGCTTGATGCGGACGGTGTAGTCGTCGACCTTTTCGGCGCCGGACATCCACATCACGTTCTGCTTCGCCACCACCTTGGCCTCGGGGGTGAGCACGTAGTTGACGGTGAACACCACGTCGTCGGCGGTGAAGGCGTCGCCATTGTGGAACTTCACGTCCTTGCGCAGGGCGAATTCGAGGGTGGTCGGGTCGATCCACTTCCACGAGGTCGCGAGCAGCGGCACGTACTTGCCGGTCTTGACGTCGCGCGAGACGAGGCCGTCCCACACGTGGTGCATGAGGATCACGCCCTCGCGCATGTTGTTGTGGTACGGGCTGATGTTTTCGAGATCGCTGTCGGACACGTACACGAGGGTGTCGTTGGCCTTGCCCGCCATCGCCGCGCCGGGCGCGAGGCAAAGGGCGAGAGCGGTACCGAGAAGCACGGATTTGAGCATGAAGACCTGCCTGCTTGAGTGTTATCGGACGGTGACCGCCCACGATTTAATCAACGCACCTACGCTGTCTCATTTGTGTGCAAATGGTGTTTGAACCCCGAACTGCACACAAGCATAATGTTGCGAACCGATCATTGCCGTTTCGGCAACGATCATTGGACATGGGAAGGCCGGAAACCGTGCAAAGCGCCGCACTCAAATATTTTCTCGAAGTCGCGCGGGCGGGATCGATCGCCGAGGCGTCGCAGCGCCTCAACATCGCGCCCTCGGCGATCAGCCGCCAGATCTCCAAGCTCGAAGCCGAAATCGGGGTGGCGTTGTTCGAGCGCAGGGCGCGGGGCATGAATCTTTCCGCGGCGGGCGAACTGCTCGCCGCCCACGCGCGGCGATCCCGCCTCGATTCGGAACGGGTGCTCTCGGAAATCCGCGGCCTCGCGCAGTTGCAGAGCGGCGTGGTGAAGATGGCGACCACCGAGGGCTTCGGCATCGACGTGCTGCCCGCGGCGATCTCGGGGTTCCGCGCCACCTACTCCGGCATCCGCTTCCACCTCTCGGTCGCCTCCCCCGCCGACGTCAGCCGCCAGGTCGCGGACGGCGACGCCGACCTCGGCCTGACCTTCAGCCTCGCGCCGATCAAGGGCTTGCGGATCGAGCGTTCGTGGCCCGCGCCGATCCTCGCGCTGATGCGCGCCGACCACCCGCTCGCGCACCGCAAGAGCCTGCGCCTCGCCGAGATCGCCGCACACCCCCTCGCCCTCCCCGGCAAGGAAACCACGATCCGCCAGCTCTTCGACATCTCGACCGCCGCCGAGGCGATCCCGGTGGAGCCGGCGCTGACCAGCAACTACATGGGTGCGCTCCGAAACTTCAGCCGGTTCGGCGGCGGCATCTCGCTCACCAGCCGGCTTTCCGTGTCGCTGCGCTACGTCGAGGACGGCATGGTCCTGGTGCCGATCGCCGACGCCGGAATGCAGGTGCGGCGGATGGAATTGCAGACGATGGCGGAACGCACGCTGCCGCAGGCGGCG
>QKGW01000511.1 GCA_003250275.1 Alphaproteobacteria bacterium | reverse complement strand
CTCGCTCGGCTCCACCCTCCTGATGCTCGCGATCGGCTGCGCCTTCGCCGCCGTGCTCGGCCCGGCGAGCGGCGCGGGCATCGCCGCTTTGATCCTCGCCTACTCGCCCGGCGGCATCACCGAAATGAGCCTCGTCGCCCTCGCGCTCGATATCGACCCGCTGTTCGTCTCCACCCACCACCTCGGACGCATCATCCTCGTCCTCTCGCTCTCCCCGATCCTCTTCCGCCTCCTCGCCCGCACCCGCACCCCCGAGGCGGCGGAATAAGGCCAGGGCTCCGCCCCTGAACCCCGCCGGAGGGTCTTGGACCCTCCGGACCTCCCAATCGCTTCCAAAGAAAAAGGGCTCCAGCTTGGAGCCCTTTTTCTTTGGAAAGGAACGGGGGTCGAGGGGACCGAGTCCCCTCGCGGGTCCAGGGCGGAGCCCTGGCCTGGTTTTCACCACCGCAGCGCAGGCACGGCGGCGACCGGCTGGGGGGCGAAGCGGGCGGCGAGCGCGGCGAGGGCTTCGGTGGAGGGGGTCTCGCCCCAGGCGATGCCGAGTTCGGCGGCGTGGATACCGCCGCAGACGAGGAGTTCGTCGATCCCCGCGGCGGTGCAGCCGGTGACGTCGGTGGGGAAGGCGTCGCCGATGCCGAGGACGCGGGATTTCGGCGGATTGCCGATGAGCGCGAGGGCATCGTCGTAGATCGAGGCGTCGGGCTTGCCGACGAACAGGACCGTGCCGCCCATTTCCGCGTAGAGGTCGGCGATGTTGCCGGCGCAGACCACCACCTCGCCGGCGCGGATCACCGCGCGGTCGGGATTGGCGCAGATCATCGGCGGCATGTGGCCGGTGAACGCCGCGACCACCGGGCGGTACATTTCGAGCGGATCGCCGAACTCGACCGGCCCGCAGACAACGACGAAGTCGGCCTGGGCGGGGTCGCTCACCGGCTCGTAGCCGAGGCCTTCGTAGACGTGGCGGTCGCGGTCGTTGCCGATGAAGGCGACGCGGCGGCCGAGGTCGGCATAGCCGGGCTTGCTGCGGTCGCGGAGGTTGCGCCAGACCACCTCGCCCGAGGAGATGATTTCGTCGTAGGCGGTGCGGGGAATGCCCAAGCCTTCCATCATCTCGACGAGGTAGCTCGCGCGGCGCGGCGCGTTGGAGAGCAGGACGGTGCGCTTGCCCGCCGCCTTGAGGCTTTCGAGCGCGTCGCGCGCGCCGGGATAGGCGGTGACGCCGTCGTGCAGCACGCCCCAGAGGTCGAGGATGAAGGCGTCGTAGCGGTCGGCGATCTCGGAGACGCCGTTCAGAATCGGGATCGGGTTCACGCATCCACTCCCACGGCTTCGGCGACGTGGACGAACCCGTCGGCCTTGAGACATTCGGCAAGCTCGGCGGCGACGCGCGCGCCGACGCCGGGTCCGTCGTAGACCATCGCGCTGTAGAGCTGCACCAGCGAGGCCCCGGCGCGGATCTTGAGATAGGCGTCGCGCCCGGTGGAGATGCCGCCGACGCCGACGAGCGGCAGGCGGCCTTCGGTGAGGCGGTAGATCTTGCGCAGCACCTCGGTCGACGACTTGAACAGCGGCGCGCCCGACATCCCGCCCTGCTGGCTCTTGTGCGGGCTCTTGAGGCCCTCGCGCGACCACGTGGTGTTGGTGACGATGAGGCCGTCAACGCCGGTTTCGCCGTCGGCGACGCCGAGGTCCGCGCCGAGCGCCACCGCCGCGATGTCGGCGAGGTCGGCGTCGGTGAGATCGGGGGCGATCTTGAGCAGCAGCGGCGGGCAGCGTTCGCCTTTGGCCTTGATCTCCACGAGCGCCTCGCGCACGCCGCCAAGGATTTCCACCAGCGGCGCACGCGACTGGAGCGCGCGCAGGCCGGGGGTGTTGGGCGAGGAGACGTTGACCGCGAGGTAGTCGGCGTAGGGCGCAAGCGCGCGTGCGCCGATCACGTAGTCGTCGACCGCGCGCTCGGTGTCCTTGTTCTTGCCGAGGTTGACGCCGACCACACCGCCCTTCGCCTTGCGCCGCGCGAGGCGTTCCGCCATCGCCGGCACGCCCTTGTTGTTGAAGCCCATGCGGTTGATCACCGCGCGGTCCTCGACGAGGCGGAACAGGCGCGGCTTGTCGTTGCCGGGCTGGGGCCGGGGCGTCACCGAGCCGACCTCGACGTAGCCGAAGCCCTGGCCGAGCATCGCGTCGACCACTTCGGCATCCTTGTCGAAGCCCGCCGCGAGGCCGACCGGGTTAGGGAAGTCGACGCCGAAGACGCGGGTTTCGAGCACCGTCTCGCGCACCTGCGGCGGCCTCGGCACCAGGCCGCAGCGCAGCGCGGCAATGGCGAAGCGGTGCCCGGTTTCCGGGTCGAAGCGCATCACCACGGGCTTGATCAGCGGATAAAGGTCCATGCCTCGGTCTCCGAAGGTTGCGGGCAACGGGCGAGGAAGGCGAAATCGCGCCCGTCGACGACGCGGACCGCGGCCACCTGATCGAGGCGGAGGTCGGCGTAAAGGTGGGGGAAGAGCGCGCCACCGCGCGAGGGCTCCCACGCGAGCGCATCGCCGAGCGGTTCGGCGGCGACCGCGAGCAGCACCAGCGGCCCGGCCTCGGCGTAATGGCGGAGGGCGGTAGCGGCGACCTGGGCGGCGGTGGAGAAATGGATGAAACCGTCGGCGCGATCCGCGGCGCTGCCGTCGAAACGGCCGGTCTCGCGGAACCGCTCCCAATCGGCAACGGGGGAAAGACGAAAGATCCAGGGTTCCATGGCGGCGACACTACCCGCTTTCCCCGCAGCTCTCAAGCTGCGACGGGTGGGATTGTCTGCAATGATTCTGCAATGCAAAACGCAAAGCGTAACCCGGCCCTCGCACCCCGCGAAAACCTTTATAAATCTAAGGCTAATTACGACTCCCAAATTCTCCAAAGGGTTACTCGGCTGTTTGGACCGGCCGGGCCTTTGGCACGTGGGTTGCGACCACAACGACAAAGGCAAGGCACGAATAACGCCTCTTGGGAGAGAAAGATCATGGTCCAGGTTCGCAATCCCGGTTTCGGTCGCTCGTATGCGTTCAACTTGTCGCTGGTGCTCGTCGAAGCGCTCGGCAAGGCCGGGTTGACGGTGGTGAGCCTGCAGCCCACCCCGACGATGCTCGAGGCTGGGGCGCGGGCCGGCAAGGTCGATGCGGCGGACGCCTGCCGCATCTACACCGCGATGGTCGCCGCCGACCACTAGGGCGGCAACCTCGCACACATGCGTAGAGTAGTAGAGTAGTCGCGTAGTTTGGTAGTCGCGTAGTTTTGCAATCCGGCACAGAACGTGCCGACCCCCTGCACGTAGAGTAGTTGTGTAGTAAAGTTGTCTAGTTGCGTACAAGTAGAGTATCAGAGTGGTTTGGTTGTATAGTACCCGATGAGTAGAGTAGTTTGGTAGTTGCGTAGTTTGGTAGTCCGAGTAATGAACTTGGTCCGTCGCGGCATACACGTTTCGCCACGACTCCAGACACCGGGTTCATGCGTTGCGTTTCTCCAATCGGACCCTGGGAGAGACCGCCGACCCCCGCCACCGGCCCCTTCGGTGGCGGGTTTTTTCATGGGGGGCGTGACAGGCTCGGCTGCATGAGTCTATCCTGCCGAAGAATCGACAAGAACTCTCGCTCTGAGGGAGCCTCCATGGATACCTTGACGTACTCGCGCGGC
>QKGW01000130.1 GCA_003250275.1 Alphaproteobacteria bacterium | reverse complement strand
TCTTCCAGATGCTGTGGGAGACGATTGCCGCGGGCGAGGAGATGTTCGCCTACATGATCAACCAGGCGAAGTCGGGCGACCACTATTGGGTGTTCGCCCACGTCACCCCGACCTTCGATGCCGGGCGCCGGATCGTCGGCTACCATTCCTCGCGCCGGGTGCCGAACCGCGAGGCGGTGAACCGCGCCGCCGCCCTCTACCGCGACCTCAACGCCGCCGAGGCCGCCGCGCCCGACCCCAAGTCGGGCATGGCCGCCGGGCGGCGGGCACTGGATGCGGTCTTGCGTACCAAAGGAGTCGCGTACGATGAGTTTGTTTTCTCTCTTTGAGGCGAAGCAGTCGTCGTCGATCACCAAGGCGGCGGTGGGCAACTGGATCGGCGTCGCGATCCTGTTCGGCCTCGGCGTCTATTGCGTGATCGACGCGGATTGGTTCGACGTCGCGGTGCTGGCGGCGGCGATCGTCTGCTTCGTCGTCAGCAACCTCTACCTGCGCCGCGCCATCGGCAGCGTGATGAAGGCGGTCGCGGCGGTCGAGGCGGCGGCGGCGGGCGACCTCAACAGCCGCGTCCACGGCATTCGCGGCCACGGCCTGCTCGGGCGGATGCTGCACGACATCAACGGCCTGCTCGACACCGTCGAGGCGTTCGCCAAGGAGGCGGGCGCGGTGATGGACTACGCCAACCGCGGGCGCTACTTCCGCCGCATCCTCCTCACCGGCATGAACGGCGAGTTCCGCTCCTATTCCGACCGCATCAACCAGGGCATCGCGAGCATGGGCCGCACCACCGGTGCGCTGATGGCGACGATCGACGGTATCGGCTCGGGCATCCGCGACGAGGTGTCGCGCGCTACCGGCGAGGCGGAGATGGTGCAGGAGCGCGCCCGTTCGATGCGCGAGGCCTCGGTCAAGACCGAGGACGAGGCGCACCTCGTCGCCGGCGCCGCGCAGAGCGCCGCCGACGCGGTCGGGCGCGCGGTGAGCGCCGCCAACGAGGTTTCCGACGGCATGGGCCGGATCTCCGGCCTTGCCGACCGCTCGGCGATGATCGCCGACGACGCCGCGAGCCGCGCCGGCGAGGCGACCGACGTGCTCGGCAATCTCGCCTCCGCCGCCGAAACCATCGGGCAGGTGGTCGAGTTGATCGACACCATCGCGAGCCAGACCAACCTGCTCGCGCTCAACGCCACGATCGAGGCGGCGCGCGCGGGCGAGGCGGGCAAGGGCTTCGCCGTGGTTGCGGGGGAAGTGAAGAACCTCGCGAGCCAGACCGCGCGCGCGACCCACGACATTTCCGAGCAGATCGGCCGGATGCAGGACGTCACCCGCCAGACCGTGGCGGTGATCGATCAGGTCTCGCAGACCATCGGCGACATCAACCAGATCGCCCACACCATCCGCGAGACCGTCGAATCGCAGAACGCGATGGTCGGCGGCATCGTTTCCGACATTCAGACCGCCGCCGATTCGGTCTCCACCGTGTCCGCCGCGATCGACGCGATTACCGCGCACGTGTCCGGCACCAGCCGCGCCGCGGGCGAGGTTCTCGGGGCTTCCGAGAGCCTTGCCGAGCGCATGGGAACGATGAACGGCCAGATCGACACGATCATCTCCGAGGCGTCGCGCCGCTGATCCCGGGGCGGCGTTTCCCGCGCGGGAGGAGGGCGCGCGGGGGACTCTCGCGGCTGGCGGAAAAACCTGCCGTAAATTGAGGCATTACCGTGCGTCGCCCCTTGTCCCTGGCTGGATTCTAGGCCACATTCCGCGATGAGTGGGGAGTTGTTTCGCGCGCTTCCGCTTCGCGTGCCGGCGCCTGCCGCGCGTGCCTGGGCAACGGGTTCTTTCGAGGAGACCATCCACAGATGCGTACCGCCACTTGCGCCGCGTTCGCGGCAGCCTTGACGTGCAGCCTTGCCGTTGTCCCCGCGCACGCGGCGGACCGTGTGGTGCACGTCTACAACTGGACCGACTACATCGCCGAGGACACCTTGGAGAACTTCACCAAGGAGACCGGCATCAAGGTCGTCTACGACGTCTACGACAGCAACGAAGTGCTGGAGGCGAAGCTCCTCGCCGGCAAGTCGGGCTACGACGTGGTGTTCCCCACCGCGCGCCCGTTCGCGATGCGCCAGATCCAGTCCGGCCTCTACCGGAAGCTCGACAAGTCGAAGCTGCCGAACCTCAAGAACATGGACCCGACGCTGCTGAAGGCGCTGCAGTCCGTCGACCCCGGCAACGCGCACGGCGTGCCGTACATGTGGGGCACCACCGGCATCGGCATCAACGTCGACAAGGTCAAGGAAGTGCTCGGCGATTCGGCGGACATCGACTCGCTCGCGCTGCTGTTCAAGCCCGAGAACGCGAAGAAGCTCGCCGCCTGCGGCATCACCTTCCTCGACGACCAGGAAGAGACCTTCGCGATGGCGCTGCGCTATCTCGGCAAGGACGTGGCGACGACGAGCAAGAAGGACATCGACGCCGCCGCCGACCTGTTCAAGAAGATCCGCCCGTACATCAAGTACTTCCACGGCTCGCAGTACGTGAACGACCTCGCCAACGGCGACGTCTGCGTGAGCCACGGCTACTCGGGCGACATCCTCCAGGCCAAGGCCCGCGCCGAAGAGGCGAAGAACGGCGTGAACATCCGCTACATCATCCCGAAGGAAGGCGCGGTGCTCTGGACCGACGTGATGCTGGTCCCGAAGGACGCGCCCAACCCGGATGAGGCGCACGCCTACATCAACTACATCATGAAGCCCGAGGTGGTGGCCGCGATCTCCAACTTCGTCGCCTACGCCAACGCCAACAAGGCCGCGACCCCGCTGGTCGACGAAGAGGTCCGCAACGACCCCGGCATCTATCCGCCGCCCGCGGTGATGGACAAGCTCTACATGCTGCCGGAAAACAAGCAGGACCTGATCCGCTACCGGGTCCGCGCCTGGACCCGCGTCAAGACCGGTCAGTAAGCGCTTCAGGAGGAAACCTCGGGATGCCGGTGGCTCAAGGCGCGCGCGCGCCGCACATACTCGAAGCGTGGCAGGATCCGAAGGCCCGTCCGATCGTTCAGATCGAGAACGTGACCAAGGCCTTCGGTTCGCATTACGCCGTCGACAACGTCAGCCTCGAAGTGTTTCAGGGCGAGTTCTTCTCGCTGCTCGGCGCGTCGGGGTGCGGCAAGACCACGCTTCTGCGGATGCTCGCGG
The DNA here is from genome assembly GCA_003250275.1 of Alphaproteobacteria bacterium. Classification (GTDB taxonomy): domain Bacteria; phylum Pseudomonadota; class Alphaproteobacteria; order Rhodospirillales; family Rhodospirillaceae; genus Oleispirillum. The sequence continues at coordinate 483 of QKGW01000130.1, read as the reverse complement.
GCCTCGAAACCCCGGATTCCGGCCACATCTACATCGACGGGGCGGACATGACCCATGTCCCCCCGTACCGCCGCCCGGTGAACATGATGTTTCAGTCCTATGCGCTGTTCCCGCATATGACGGTGGAGCAGAACGTCGCCTTCGGGCTCAAGCAGGAAGGTGCGTCGAAGGCGCAGATCAGGGAGCGCGTCGCCGAGATGCTGCGTCTCGTGCGCCTCGAACCCTACGCCAAGCGCCGTCCGCACCAGCTCTCCGGCGGCCAGCGCCAGCGCGTCGCGCTCGCCCGCTCGCTCGCCAAGCACCCGCGTCTCCTGCTCCTCGACGAGCCCCTGGGCGCGCTCGACAAGAAGCTGCGCGAACACACCCAGTTCGAGCTGGTGAACATTCAGGAGCAGCTCGGCACCACCTTCATCATGGTCACCCACGACCAGGAGGAGGCGATGACGATGTCCACCCGCATCGCGGTGATGGACGAGGGCCGCA
>QKGW01000067.1 GCA_003250275.1 Alphaproteobacteria bacterium | reverse complement strand
CAGCGCCTCGACGCCCTCGATCCGCCCCGAGCGGATGCGCATCTTCGGCTGATAGTGGAGGACGAAATCGCCGCGCTCGATCGCGAGCTTGAGGTCGGTGCGGATGTCGCGGCGCTTCGCCGCGCGTTCGCCGAGGTCTTCGGCGTAGAGCGCCGCGACGCCGCGGCTGCGGCTTTCGAGGCCAGCGCGCATCGCGAGGTCGGCGCGGTTGAGGAGGACTTCCGAAGTGGTGCCGTCGTCGGGGTAGCGCGACACGCCGGCGAACGGCTCGACCTCGATGTCGAGATCGTCGAACTTGAGCGAGCGGCGCAGGGTCGCGGCGATGCGCCCGGCGAAGACCTCGATGTCGGCCTCGGTGGAGAGACCCGGCGCGGCGACGACGAGGCGGTCGGCGCCGACGCGGGCGGCGACGTCGCCCGGACGCACCGCGCCCTTGAGGCGGTCGGCGAGGAGGCGCAGCACCGCGTCGCCGGTATCGAAGCCGAAGGTCTCGACGACGTCGCGGAAGCCGTCGAGGCTGAAGTAGAGCAGCGCGCCGCGCCCGCCCGCCGCGACGTGGCGGGTGATCTGGGTTTCGAGCATCGCGCGGTTGCCGAGGCCGGTGAGCATGTCGTGCGAGGCGATGTGGTTGATCTTCGCCATCGCGTCGCGGAACACCGCGAGGTCGCGCGCCATGTCGCCGAGCTCGTCGCGGCCGCGGGTGTCGATCGGCGAAGCGAGGTCGCCCGCGGCGATGCGGCGCATCGTCGCGCCGAGGCGGGCGAGGCGGTCGAGAATGCCGCGCCCGAGATAGAGGAAGGCGAGCGCGAGCGAACCGAGCGCGCAGCCGCTGCCGAGGGTGAGGAGCAGGGTCTGGCTGCGGTCGAGCATCGCCGCGGTGGCGTCGCGCTCGGACACCGTCTGCGCGTTCATCCGCGCGGTGAGGTGGGAGATTTCGTCTTCGAGGTCGCGCGAGGCTTCGGCGAGCGCGGCGAGGCGCTTCTGGGCGACCGCGCGGGTGGTGATCTCGCGTTCGCGCAGCGCGGTGAGCGAGCCCTCGCCGAAGGTCAGGCCGACGATGCGGGCGACGATGCGGCGCGCGCCCTGGCCGAGCGGCGCGACGTCGGCGTGATCGAGGAGGCGGCGCATCTGCCCGAGCGCCGGGCGCATCCGCGCCGCGAGCGCCGCGACGTCGTCGAGGTTCTCCATCCGCCCGACTTCGGCGAGGCCGACGAGCATCCGGTTGGCGAGGAGCAGGAACTGCCGCGCCTTCGGCTTCGCGCCGTCGGCGGAATCCGACATCAGGCGGTATTCCTGATGCAGCACGTCGACCTGATCGGAGACCGCGGCGAACGACGCGGCGAGGCGGATACGCTGGCGCTGCGCCGAGAGCAGCAGCGAGAGGTCGGCGTCGATCCGCGCGGCGGCGGCGCGCATCGCGCCGAGTTCGGGGTAGAGCGCGGTCTCGCCGTCGAGCTGGGTGAGGGCGTCGGCGAACTGCACCTGGGCGAGGGCGAAGGTGGCGGCGGCGCGCTCGATGTCGGTCACGTCGTCGGCCATCAGCGCGGTCGGGGTGATCGCAAGCATCTTCTGCGACAGCCGCGCGACGTCGCCCAGGCGCGCCATCAGCGGCAGCGTGCGGTCGACGATGCGGTCCATCGAGCGGTCGGTCTCACGGTAGCTCGACCACGACACGAGGATGGCGCCGAGCACCATCAGCGCGACCGCGCCGAATGCGCCCCACATCTTCGCCCGAATGCCGAAACGCCATGCGCGCGCGGCAGCGGCCTTCGCCGTGTCGTGGGAAAGGGTGGAGACCATGCTTTGCGGGAACCCTGCTGAACGAACCAGCCGGGATCATATGCCCCCGCAACCGCATACGGCGGTTAAGGTATTGTGAGGGTTTTGGGTCAGCCCGCGCCGAACACGTTGTTGATCTGCTGGGTGACGCGGATGAAGCTCGCCCGCTTCGAAAGTTCCTTCAGCCGCAGTGCGCCGACGTAGGTGCAGGTCGAGCGCAGGCCGCCCAGAATCTCCTGCACCGTGTCCGAAACCCGGCCGCGGTAGGGGATCTCGACGCGCTTGCCCTCGCTCGCGCGGTAGTGGGCGACGCCGCCGTAGTGCTTGTCCATCGCCGCTTCCGAACTCATGCCGTAGAACTCCACGGTCTTTTCCTCGCGCACCACCTGGCGGTCGTCGGCGTCGAGTTCGTGGGTGAGGAAGCGCCGGGTGACGATCCGCCCGCCGCCCTCGTCGTGGCCCGCGAGCATCCCGCCCAGCATCACGTAGTCCGCGCCCGCGGCGAACGCCTTGGCGACGTCGCCCGGCACGGTGCAGCCGCCGTCGGCGCAGACCAGTCCGGCGAGGCCGTGCGCGGCGTCGGCGCACTCGATCACCGCGGAGAGCTGCGGGTAGCCGACGCCGGTGATCTTGCGGGTGGTGCACACCGAGCCGGGGCCGATGCCGACCTTGACGATGTCCGCGCCCGAAAGGACGAGCTGCTCGGTCATCTCGCCGGTGACGACGTTGCCCGCCATCAGCACCGCGTTCGGGTAGCGCTCGCGCACCTTCTGGACGATCTGGGCGAAGCGCTCGGAATAGCCGTTGGCGACGTCGAGGCAGATGAAGCGCGGCGTCGCGTCGGCGCGGTTCTTGAGATCGGCGGCGATGGCGTTGAGCTTTTCGAGGTCCTTCGCGGTGATGCCGAAGGAGAGGAACACGCTTTCCTCGGGGGCGAGGCCCTTCGGCGCGGCGTCGCGGCGGCGCAGCAGGAAGTCGGCGTAGTCGGTGACCTTGTAGAACTTGTGCAGCGCGGTCATCAGCCCGACCGCGCCGAGCGCCTCGGCCATTTCGAAGCTGCCGACGGTATCCATGTTGGCGGCGATGATCGGCACGCCGGTCCAGGTGTCGGGCGCGTGCGGGAAGCGGAAGGTGCGGTCGAGCTCGACCGCCGAGCGCGACGTCAGGCGCGAACGCTTCGGCCGGATCAGGACGTCCTTGTAGTCGAGCTTGACTTCGGTTTCCATCCGCATGGCGTGACCTCCCGCGAGCTGTTGCCCCACCGAATTAGCGCCATCCGCGAGGCCTATCAAGGGCGTTGGCGGAATTGCGAAATCTGCCCATCGGATGGGCGTTCATCAAATTGCCTTTCTTCGCGGCACAGGCTAACCTGCACCCTCGGTGCGGCGGCGGGTGCCTCTGCGGCGGCACGAAAATCATCGACATGGGTGGCAAAATGAAAAACTCCCTTCTGCTCGCCGGCGTCGCTGCGCTGGCCATGACGGCTTCGGCGCACGCCGAGACCTTCGTCAACGGCATCGACGCGGCGTTCCCGCCGTTCGCCTTCATCGACACCGACGGCAAGGCCAAGGGCTTCGACGTCGAGGCGGTCGACTGGATCGCCAAGGAGATGGGCTTCGAGGTGAAGCATCAGGCGGTGGCGTGGGAAGGCATCATCCCGAGCCTGGTCGCCAAGAAGGTCGACTTCATCTGCTCGGGCATGAGCATCACCGCGAAGCGCGCCGAGCAGGTCAACTTCACCGATCCCTACTGGAAGGTGATCAACGTCTTCGTGGTGAAGAAGGACAGCAAGCTCACCGCCAAGGACCTGCTGACCGGCAAGAAGAAGGTCGGTCTGCAGCAGGGCACCGCCGAGGAGACCTGGCTGACCGAGGCGAAGAAGAAGGAGCCGGCCTGGAACTTCGAGATGCGCC
>QKGW01000502.1 GCA_003250275.1 Alphaproteobacteria bacterium | reverse complement strand
CCGCCAGCGCGCCCCGGCCCGCACCCACAGGGCGGCAACCGCCATCGCCTCGACGCGATAGCCGCGCCGGGTCACGATGGTTTCGAGCGGCGTGCGGTCCTGCACGATCTCGGCGCGCCGGGTGGGAGCGGAGAAGCCCCGCTGCGCGCGCGGCGCCTGCACGGTGTGGTAATCGTCCAGCAGAGCGCCGGGGGCATCCACCCGCACCGCCACGCCGTATCCCTCCGCCAGCGCCCGCTGCGCCGCCGCATCGTCGCGGGCGAGGCCGAGGCAGGCCCCGAGCAGACCGAGGATCGCCGACCGGCTCGGATATTCCTGAACCGGGCGGTTCTCCCCCACTGCCGGCAGGCCCCACGCCGCCATCGGCCCATAGAGCCGGAAAACCAGAAATTCCGCCATCTCGGCCACCGCTACGCCGAAGCGGCGGAAAGATTGCCGGGCTCGCCCGCGACGAACGCAAGGAGACCGTCCATGTCGCCGACGCCCGCCTCGACGTCGAGGCGATAGCGTGCCGCCGCCGTCGCGCCATACGCGCGATCCATCTTCTCCGCCGCCCCCTGCAACGCGGCAGCCGCCTCGGCGAGCATCTCAGTGCCTTTGAGGAACGCGACCGAGAGGCTGCGCGGCAAGGCGTCGCCCCGTTCGGCAAGGATGTACGAAGCATACGCGCGGGAGGCGAAGCTCGCCCGCTTGCCCGAGGGTCCGACCGTCGCCGCCGCCTGGGTCAGCGCCTGCACCGCCGCCTGCGCCAGCTCCGCATCGCCGCCGAGGTTACGGGTCAGCAGGTCCATGTCGACGCAGATGTAGAGATAGAACAACCCCGCGCCGAAGCCGGTCTCGCCGACGAAGCCCGCGCCCGCTCCGGCGGAGTCGTCCTCATCGCGCGTCTGCAAGTCGTCCACGGCGGTGAAGTAGTCATCCTCCACCTCCGCGCGGTGGACGGTGAGCGCGTGGGCAACCTCGGCGGCTGCCTCGACGTTGAAATGCGGGCTGCTCGCCAGCATCCGCCCGAACAGCGCAAGGTCCGCGCCCTTCGGCTGCTCCAGCACCACCGCCTTGGCGTCGTCGTCGCTCGGGGCCTTGCCCTCCGCGATCACCTTATCCACCAGCGCCGCGACCGCCGCACGCTCCGCCGGACCGATGAACGCGAGCTGAACGGCCCGGAAGTCCTTGCCCGGGTCCACCTCTCCATAAAGCGCCTTGCCGATCGCGATTGCGGTGGCGTCGGCAAGCTTCGCCTCCGCGCCCTTGTCGAGCAGGGATTTCCGCACCTCCCCGGCGAGGCGGCGGGTGCGCACCGAGAGCGCGCCCTGCAGCCGCTCCTCGAACACCGGCGAGGTCCGCCACGCCCGCTTCAGCGACTGGGAGGACACCCGCAGGCGCGACACCCCGCCCATCGTTGCGGTCTTCGGGCGGCCCATGTCGTCGCGGTTGAGGTTGGACGGCGGGTAACTGGTCAGCAAATGCAGTTGGACGAACATCGTACCCCCTCTTCGATCAAGCGTTGTCGGCGGCATTCGCCGTCGGGTTTTCGGATTTCGGTTGGCCTTCGATCCGCGCGCCGTAGTAGGCGAAGGCGAGCCGCCGCGCCGCGTCCTCCCGCAGCGCCGCGGCGCCCAGGGCATAGGCCCAGGCGGCGACGTCGCGCACGCCGCCGACGCCGTCCAGCATCGCCAGGCTCCGCCGCAGCAGGCGCAGGGCTTCATCGGGGCCGTCGGCATGAAGCAGACGCCGGAACCGCAGGGGACTGAGCGTCGCCGCGAGCGCCTCGGGCAGTTTCCTGCCGTTCGGCGGGGCTTCCTGCCGGAGCGCAGCCAGGCACCCCGCCATCACCGCGAGCCCATCGCGATCGCATCGCGCATTCGCCTCCAGGGCAAGGCGCAAACGGTGATACGACGGCACGAACACCAGCGCCTGCGTGTCCGCGGCGCGGCGCATCGCCGCCCGGTCGCCCTTCTCTCCGTCGAGAGATTTCCACCACGCCCGGATCGCCCTGGCCGCGTCGGGATCGATATCGAACGGCCTGAACCAGGGCTTACGTTCATCCTCCTGCGGATGCTCGCTCATGCGGTCTCCTCCCCTGCCGTATCGGTTGCTTGCCGCCGCGGTTTCGCGGCCAAGCCCAGCGCCGTGCGCATCTTGCTTTTGTCGCCATCGAGCCCGTTGCGCAGCACCAGGCGCCCGGTGACCGGTCCTTTGCGGTCTTTCAGCGCCACCTGCATTCCCTCGCGCTGGTCGTAGGCTTCCACCGGCAGACCAGCGACCGCCGCATCGTAGGCCGCGAACGCGGCCCGGCGGAGGGACCCCGCCCAGGCTTCGCGCAGGGCCAGCGAGGCGTTCTGTCCCAGCCCCTCCTGCGCCAAAGCGCGGCGGGTCAGTTCCCGCAGAAGCGCTTCGAACTCCTGACGAACAAGGTCGAGAAAATTCGAAACCTCCGCGTGAAAGCTACCCTTCACGTCGGCGGGGCGGGTGGTGTGCGCCCGCTTCAACGCATAGACCAGCTGCGCGGCTGCCTCGTCCGCCCCGCGCACGAGTTCGGTGATCCGGCCGCGCAGCGCTTCGTTGTAGTCGTCGTCCGCCGGCATCGGCAGAATCGGCATTTCGGCGTCGTTCCAGCCGCGCGCCTTCATGTTGTCGGTGTCGTAGCCGAACGCCCACAGCCGCAGTTCGAATTCCGGCTCGCCGGCGAACCTCCGGCGCAGCGCGTCGATCGCGGGAGCCGGCGCGCGCACGATCTTTTCGGACGCGAACGTCCGCGACGGCGGCACCTCCACCAGCCCGAGCCAGTCGCGCCAGTCCGGTCCGTTCGGGGAGCCCTTGCGGGCGGAGAGCGTTTCCCGCTTGCCCGCGTCCATCCGCCAGGGCGAGAGAGCGTGCACCCATCCGCCCTTGTAGTTCACGCCGCGCGGGCGGGTATGCCAGGCGCGCACCATCGCGGTGGAAGCCTCGCCGCAGACGTCGCAGGTTCCGGCACCGTCGAACGCCAACCAGATGCGGCGCGGCTGGCCGAAGAAGGATTGCAGCCATGCGGCCTGATGCGGGTGGGTTTCCGCGTCCTTGCCGCTGTGCGCGACCTCGCCCATCCACGGAAACACCGGCGCGGGCGCGGTGGGATCGACCGGCCGATCCAGTTTGATCGGGTCTTTCGCGAGGGCGTCCCACGGCAGCACGTTCGCCCACAAGGTCTTCCACAGGTCGCCTTCCACCACCGCCAGGGTGGTGAGAGGTCCGCCGCCGCGCAGGCCGGTGCGGTGCCCCTGTCCGCCCGAGGGCGCGTAGGTTTGAAGGGTGTAAAGCGCCATCGCCGCGCAACGGGGACACAAGGCCTCCACCGCCGCGCGCTTGACGAAGAAATCGAGGTTCCGCTTGAGCGCGTTCTCCCCCGGCGCGTCGATCAGCAGCGCCGCAGCCGACGCCTCGCGGCCACCCTCGGTGGCGGAGGGATCCTGCAGAAACCGGGGCCCTGGGCCGTCGAGATCGAAGGCGGGCAGCAGAGGCGCGAACGCCGCGTCGAGTTCATCGGGCGTCGGCCTTCGCTCCCATCGCGCCCGCCATTCCGCATCGGTTTTCGGCGCGAGAGCGACGCTCAACAGGCCGATCAGAAATTCATGCGCCGCACCGCAGAAATCCGCGCGCGGCCACGCCAACCGCGCATTGACGGGCGCCAGGATCGCCTCCGAGGGAGTGACCCAGGAGCGT
>QKGW01000360.1 GCA_003250275.1 Alphaproteobacteria bacterium | reverse complement strand
CTCGACAACCTCAAGGAAGCGCCGCCGCTCGGCATCAAGCTCTCGGGCGCGTGGGCCGCGCCGCGCGTGGTGTTCGATACCGGCGCGTTCCAGGGCCACGTGCTCAAGCAGGGGCTGGGGGCGTTCCTGAAGTCGCTCTCCAAGCCGCAATCGGGCGAGCCGCCCGCGCCGGCGAAGGTGAAGCCGAAGGATGTGCTGCGCGAACTCCTCGCGCCGATCCCGGCGCAGCCCAAGGCGACGCCGTGAAGCGCTATTGCGTCGACAGTCTCGCGACGGTGCTATTCTTCACCGTCGTCGCCACGCTCGCCGAGGTGTTCGTCGCGCGGATGAGCCTCGATCAGGTGCTGACCTCGCGCAGCACCGCGATCCCGGTGATGCTGCTCACCGGGCGGCCCTACGGTTTGTGGCGCGATCTGTGGTTCCGCTTCGGCGCGGCGGAGCGGCGATCCGGAGCGGCGCGCCTCGCGCTCGACGTCGGCGCGTTCCTCACCTTCCAGGTGCCGGTGTACGCCGGGATTCTCTGGATTTCCGGCGCATCCGGCGCGCAGATGGCGGCGGCGCTCGGCTCGGCGACGGTGATGATGGCTCTCGTCGGCAGGCCGTTCGGGGTGTTTCTCGAATTCTGCCGGGGGCTCGCCCGCGTCGCGCCCAGGGCGTCACGCTCCTAGCGCGTCGAGCTTCGCCTGCAATTCCTGGAGAACGTAGACGCGGAGCGCGCCCGAGAGGTTCATCGAGAGGTCGTCGCGGTCGCGGTCGATGTCCTCGATCAGCGCCGAGAGGCTGGTGCCGTGCTCGGCGGCGATGCCCTTGAGGGCGTCCCAGAACGGCTGTTCCAGGGAGATGCTGGTGCGGTGACCGTCGAGCGTCACCGAGCGCTTGCGCACGCCGTCGCTCATTCCGCAACCCTCCGCGCGAATTCCGCCACCGCGTCGGCGGCCCGGTCGAGCGCCGCCTCGTAGGTCAGGCCCGAGGCCTTGCGCGGCTTGAGCGAATGGTCGCCATCGGCGATCCACACCACGTCGACCGCCGCGCCGAGGCCGTAACCCGGAACCTCTTCGGCGTTGCCGAGCGCGTCGCGGGTACCTTGCACCACCAGGGCCGGGCAGGGGGGCGTTGCGAGCGGCGCGATACGCTCGGGCGTCGCCGCCTTGCCCGCCGCGTGGAACGGATAGCCGAGGCAGACCACGCCTACGGGCGCGATTGCACCCGCCGCCATCGCCGCCGCGCGCCCGCCCATCGACTTGCCGCCGATCAGCAGGGGCAAGCCTGCGAACGCCGCGCGCGCCGCCGTGGCGGCTTCCGAAAAGCTCTCCAGCAGCGCGGGCATCCGGTCCGGCGGCCGCTTGCCGCCCTCGGCGCGACGCCGCGCCATGTAGGGAAATTCGAATCGCGCCACGCTCACCCCGCGCGCCGCGAGCCGCGCCGCGATCGCGGTCATGAAGTCGCTGTCCATCGGTGCGCCTGCGCCGTGGGCGAGAAGGAGGGCTGCGAAGGGGGAAGGGGAGTGATCGAAAAGCATCGGCGGCTCGCTGTTCGCAGGGGCGCTGCCCCTGCACCCCGCAAAGCGTTCGTTTTTCCGTGGGAACGAATGGGAGGTGTGGAGGGTCCGAGACCCTCCACGACCTTGTTTTTAGATCTGCGCGTAGAAGTCGTTGCCCTTGTCGTCGACGACGATGAACGCCGGGAAGTCGACGACCTCGATCTTCCAGATCGCTTCCATGCCGAGCTCCGGGTATTCGAGGAGTTCGACCTTCTTGATCGATTCCTTGGCGAGCTGCGCCGCCGCGCCGCCGATCGAGCCAAGGTAGAAGCCGCCGTACTTGTTGCAGGCCTCGGTGACCGCCTTCGAGCGGTTGCCCTTGGCGAGCATCACCATCGAGCCGCCCGCCGCCTGGAACTGGTCGACGTAGCTGTCCATGCGGCCCGCGGTGGTCGGGCCGAACGAGCCCGAGGCGTAGTTCGACGGGGTCTTGGCCGGGCCTGCGTAGTAGATCGGGTGGTTCTTGAGGTAGTCGGGCATCGGCTCGCCCGCGTCGAGGCGCTCCTTGATCTTGGCGTGGGCGATGTCGCGCCCGACGATGATCGTGCCGGTGAGCATCACGCGGGTCTTGACCGGGTACTGCGACAGGGTCTTGAGGATTGCCGGCATCGGCTGGTTGAGGTCGATGCTGACCGCCTCGCCGCCGAGCGCTTCCGACTTCACCTCGGGCATGAAGTGCGCCGGGTTGGTTTCGAGCTGTTCGAGGAAGACGCCGTCGCGGGTGATCTTGCCGAGGCACTGGCGGTCCGCCGAGCACGACACGCCGATGCCGACCGGGCACGACGCGCCGTGGCGCGGCAGGCGGATGACGCGAACGTCGTGGCAGAAGTACTTGCCGCCGAACTGCGCGCCGATGCCGTAGCCGCGGGTCATCTCGAAGACTTCCTGTTCGAGTTCGAGATCGCGGAACGCCTGGCCGTGCTTGCCGCCCGAGGTCGGCAGGTTGTCGTAGTAGTGGGTCGAGGCGAGCTTGACCGTCTTCATCGTCATTTCGGCGGAGGTGCCGCCGATGACGATGGCGAGGTGATAGGGCGGGCAGGCCGAGGTGCCGAGGGTCTTGATCTGCTCGGCGAGGAACTTCCTGAGGCTCGCCGGGTTCAGGAGCGCCTTGGTCTGCTGGTAGAGGAAGGTCTTGTTCGCCGAGCCGCCGCCCTTGGCGACGAACTGGAACTTGTAGGCCTCGCCCTCGGTCGCGTAGAGCTCGATCTGCGCCGGCAGGTTGTTGCCGGTGTTGACCTCGTCGAACATGTCGACGGCGGAGTTCTGCGAGTAGCGGAGGTTGAGGTCGCGGTAGACGTTGCCGACGCCCTCGGAGATCGCCTCGGCGTCGCCGCCGCCGGTCCACACCTGCTGGCCCTTCTTGCCCATCACGATCGCGGTGCCGGTGTCCTGGCACATCGGCAGCACCATGCCGGCGGCGATGTTCGCGTTCTTGAGGAGTTCGAGGGCGACGAACTTGTCGTTCGGGCTCGCCTCCGGGTCATCCATGATCTTGCGCATCAGCGCGAGGTGGCCGGGGCGGAGGAGGTGGTTGATGTCCTTGAAGGCTTCGTAGGTGAGAAGCTCGATTCCCTTCGGGTCGACGACGATCATCTCCTTGTCGCCGAACTTCTCGACCTTCACGAAGTCGCCGGGAAGTTTTCGATACGGAGTTTCGTCGTGGGCGAGGGGGAACATCTCGGCATAGGCGGCGTCGAACGGCATGGATGGCTCCCTGATCTGTTTTTGTCGGGCGTTCCGCGGTTGTTATTTTTTGCGGAACGCATCCAGCACCACGACCTTGCGGTCGCTGCCGGGGGCCGGGTCGTCGCCGCTCGTGGGAGCGGTTTCGTCCGGCAGCGGAGGCGGCACGTCCTCCACGGGCTCTTCGTCGAGGAAGTCCTCGAAATCGTCTTCGTACTGGAACTGCAGGCCGAACTTCGCCGAGGGATCGGCGAATCCGGTGATCGCCGGGAACGGCACCACCAGGCGTTCGTGCTTGTTGTTGAAGGAGAGCGTCACCGAGAAGCTGTCGAGCGCGTCGACGTCGACTCCGAGGTCCCAATACTCGTGCTGGAGCACGATGGTGATCTCCTCGGGGTGCGCCGCCTTGAGGTGCGGCGGGATCGACACGCCCTCCGCATCGGTGCGGAAGGTGACGTAGAAGTGATGGTCGCCGG
>QKGW01000588.1 GCA_003250275.1 Alphaproteobacteria bacterium | reverse complement strand
GCGGCCGGCCTCGGCGTCGGCGTGCTGACCGGTTCCCCGTTGACCGGCGCGGCGATCGGCGCCGCGGGCGGCGCTGCGACCGGCGCGCTCACCGACGAAAACCAGATCGACCTCGGCAAGCCGATCTGGCGCAAGTAACCCCACTGGCGCAAGTAACCCCACCCGAAGCCGGCCGCCGCGTGCGGCCGGCGGGGTCCCTGCGATGACCGGCACCATCCGTATCGGCATATCCGGCTGGACCTATCCGCCCTGGCGCGGCCGCTTCTACCCCAAGGGGGTGGCGCAGGCGCGCCTGCCCGAGGGTTTCGTCTTTGCGGTCAAGGCCTCGCGCAACATCACCCACACCCGCCGGCTCAACGACGTCGCCACGCCGCTCGCCAACTTCTTTGCCTCCGGTCTCCTCAACCTCGGGCCGAAGCTCGGGCAGTTCCCGTTTACGCCGAACGCCTCGACGCCGCGGTGCCCGAGCCCGGCCCGGCTTGAGCCGGAACTCCGGTGGGCGTCGTCGAGGGCGAGGAGTGGCGACGCCACTTGTCTAATTTTTTAAACAGGCGTACCTTGCGCGGAAAGCTCGCACCCTTTCCATGCACGAGGTATGCCGATGACCCTTCTGACCGACGTCTCCCTCCTGCGTGCCCAGGCGTACGTGGACGGTTCCTGGCGCAGCGCCGCCTCGGGTAAGACCTTTCCGGTCAAAAATCCCGCCACCGGCGCGGTGATCGGCGAGGTCGCCGATCTCACCCCCGAGGAGGTTTCCGCCGCCATCGACGCCGCCGACGCGGCCTTTCCCGCCTGGGCGGCCAAAACCGCCAAGGAGCGCGCGGCGATCCTCCGCAAGTGGTACGACCTGATCCTCGCCAACGCCGACGACCTCGCCCGGCTGATGACCGCCGAACAGGGCAAGCCGCTCGCCGAGGCGAAGGGCGAGGTGATTTATGGCGCGTCGTTCGTCGAGTGGTTCGCCGAGGAGGCGCGGCGCGTTTACGGCGACGTGGTGCCTTCGCCGAAGGCGGACAGCCGCATTCTTGTGCTCAAGCAGCCGATCGGCGTGGTCGCGGCGATCACCCCGTGGAACTTCCCCAACGCGATGATCACCCGCAAGGTCGCGCCGGCGCTCGCCGCGGGCTGCACCGTGGTGGTCAAGCCCGCCGCCGATACGCCGCTCTCCGCGCTCGCGCTCGCCGAACTCGCCGAGCGCGCGGGCGTGCCGAAGGGAGTGTTCAACGTCGTCACCGCCGCGCGCGGCGCGACCGTCGGCAAGGTGCTGTGCGAGAGCCCAAAGGTCGCGAAGCTGTCGTTCACCGGCTCCACCGAGGTCGGCAAGATCCTGATGCGCGACTGCGCCGGCACGGTGAAGAAGCTCAGCCTCGAATTGGGCGGCAACGCGCCGTTCATCGTCTTCGACGACGCCGACCTCGACGCCGCTGTGGCGGGCGCGATGGCCTCGAAATACCGCAACGCCGGGCAGACCTGCGTGTGCGCCAACCGCTTCCTGGTGCAGGACGGCGTCTACGACGCCTTCGCCGCCAAGCTCAAGGCGGCGGTCGCCGCGCTCAAGGTCGGCGACGGCATGGCCGAGGGGGTGACGCAGGGCCCGCTGATCAACGCCGCGGCGGTCGAAAAGGTCGAGAGCCTGGTCGCCGACGCCAAGGCGAAAGGCGCGGAAACCCTGGTCGGCGGTGCACGCGCGGCGGAGACCGGCACCTTCTACGCGCCCACCATCCTCACCGGCGCGACCCCCGAGATGGATCTCTTCGCCGAGGAGATTTTCGGCCCGGTGGCGCCGCTGTTCCGCTTCGCCACCGAGGCGGAGGCGGTCGAGATGGCCAACCGCACCCGCTTCGGCCTCGCCTCGTACTTCTACAGCCGCGACGTCGGGCGAATCTTCCGCGTCGCCGAAGCGCTCGAATACGGCATCGTCGGCATCAACGAAGGGCTGATCTCGACCGCCGAGGCGCCGTTCGGCGGGGTGAAGGAATCCGGGCTCGGGCGCGAGGGTTCGAAGTACGGGATCGAGGACTTCCTCGAAATCAAATACCTCTGCGTCGGCGGTCTGAACGCCTGACGCGCTTGGCAAATCCGGAGAAAAGCAGAATGTCCGATCATAACAATGCCGCGCTCCAGGCGCGGCGCGAAACCGCGGTGCCCCGCGGCGTTTCGACCATGCTGCCGGTGTTCGCCGCGCGTGCCGCGGGCTCCGAGGTGTGGGACGTCGAGGGCAAGCGCTACATCGATTTCGCCGCCGGCATCGCGGTGCTCAACACCGGCCACAACCACCCCAAGGTGAAGGCGGCGGTGGCGGCGCAGCTCGAAAACTTCAGCCACACCTGCTTCCAGGTGATGCCGTACGCGGGCTACATCGAACTCGCCGAGAAGATCAACGCGATCGCGCCGATCGACGGCGAGACCCAGACGATCTTCCTCTCCACCGGCGCGGAAGCGGTCGAGAACGCGGTGAAGATCGCCCGCGCCGCGACCGGGCGTTCGGCGGTGATCGCCACCACCGGCGGCTTCCACGGCCGCACGATGATGACGATGGCGCTCACCGGCAAGGTCGCGCCCTACAAGGTCGGTTTCGGGCCGTTTCCGTCCGAGGTCTACCACATCCCGTACCCGGATCCGTTCCACGGCATCACCGTCGAGCAGTCGCTCAAGGCGATCGCGGCGCTGTTCAAGGGCGACGTCGACCCGAACCGCGTCGCCGCGATCATCGTCGAGCCGGTGCAGGGCGAGGGCGGCTTCGTCGTCGCGCCGACGGAGTGGCTGCAGGCGCTGCGCAAGCTCTGCGACGCGCACGGCATCCTGCTCATCGCCGACGAGATCCAGACCGGCTTCGCGCGCACCGGCAAGATGTTCGCGATCGAGCATTCGGGGGTGACGCCCGACCTCATGACCGTCGCCAAGTCGCTTGCGGGCGGCTTCCCGCTGTCCGCCGTCGTCGGCCGCAAGGCGCTGATGGACAAGGCGAATCCGGGCGGTCTCGGCGGCACCTACGCGGGCGCGCCGCTCGCCTGCGCCGCCGGTCTCGCGGTGATGGAGGTGATGGCCGAGGAGGATCTTCCGAGCCGCGCCAACGCACTCGGCGAACGCCTCACCGCGCGCCTCAAGGCGATGGCGGCGAAGAACGCCTTCGCCTGCATCGGCGACGTGCGCGGCGTCGGTGCGATGATCGCGATGGAGCTGGTCAAGGACCGCACCACCCGTGAGCCCGCGCCCGAGCTGACCAAGGCGCTGGTGATGAAGGCGGCGGACCGGGGGCTGATCATTCTGTCCTGCGGTACCTACGGTAACGTCATCCGCTTCCTCGCGCCGCTCACCACCACCGACGCGATCCTCGACGAAGGCCTCGATATCCTCGAATCCTGCCTCGCCGAGCTGACCACCGCCGCCTGATCGCCCGGACTCCGTCACCCTCTCTCCCGTCATGGCCGGGCTCGACCCGGCCATCAACGGGTCTTTCTTCCGGCCCGGTCGAAACCGGCGTGGATCCCCGGGTCAAGCCCGGGGATGACGTGAGGGGAGGTCCCGCCTCGTGTGTCGTGTCATCCGTCATGGCCGGGCTCGACCCGGCCATCCATGGGTTTTGCGGCTCCGCCGACGCGGGCGTGGATCCCCGGGCCAAGCCCGGGGATGACGTGAGGGGAAGCCCCGCCTCGTGTGTCACGCCATCCGTCATGGCCGGGCTCGACCCGGCCATCCACGGGT
>QKGW01000305.1 GCA_003250275.1 Alphaproteobacteria bacterium | reverse complement strand
GCCGCCGCCACCGCCGCGACGCCGAGCGCGAGCCCGGCGAGCAGCACGCGGAACCCCGAAAGGCGATGCTGGAAGCTGCCCTTGAGGTCGCGCCCGGCGAGACGGAGAAGGGTGACGACGCCGCTCATCCGGCCACCCGTCCGTCGGCGAGGCGGACGATGCGGTCGCAGCGCGCCGCCAGGGCTTCGTCGTGGGTGATCAGCACCAGGGTCGCGCCGCCCGGCCCGGTAGCGGAGAACATCAGATCGGCGACGGCGCGGCCACTGTCGGTATCGAGATTGCCGGTGGGCTCGTCGGCGAGGAGCAGGCGCGGCGCGGGCGCGAGCGCGCGGGCGAGCGCGACGCGCTGCTGCTCACCGCCCGAGAGCTTGGCGGGCAGGTGGGTGAGCCGGTGCCCGAGGCCAACGGCGCGCAGCACCTCGGCGGCGCGTTCGCGCGCGGCGGGGATGCCCGCGAGGTCGAGCGGCACCGCGACGTTGTCGAGGGCGGAGAGGGTCGGAATCAGGTGGAAGGCCTGAAACACGATGCCGACGCGGCCGCGGCGGAACACCGCGAGGTCGTCCTCGCCCATGCCCGCGATGCTTTCGCCGCCGACGAACACCTCGCCGCGGGTCGGCTGTTCGAGGCCGCCCATCAGCATCATCAGCGTCGACTTGCCCGAGCCGGACGGCCCGAGGATCGCCACCGACTCGCCCTGGTTGATGACGAGATCTATATCTTGGAGAATGACGAGGGGGCCGGCATCGGTCGCCGCGTCGAATCCGACGCCGTCGAGGCGCAACGCCTCGGCAGCGGGCTCGATCCGATCCTGAATCCGAGGAGTGGCCATGGGTTTCCTTAGCACGGGGTTGCGCGGCGTCGCGGTCGCGGCGGCCCTGATCTCCGGCATCGTGTCCGCGCGGGCGGACGCACCGCTCGCGGTTCTCGCGTTCGGCGACAGTCTCACCGCCGGGTACGGGCTGCCCGAGAACCAAGCCTTCCCCCCGGTTCTCGCGCGTCGCCTGGGTGACATGGGGTGGAACGTAACCGTGCGCAACGGCGGCGTTTCCGGCGACACCACCGCCGGCGGACGGGCCCGTCTCGACTGGATGCTCGAACCCCGCCCCGACGCGGTGATCCTCGAACTCGGCGCCAACGACGCGCTGCGCGGCCTGCCGCCCGCCGACGCCGAGGCCAACCTCGACGCGATCCTGAGCGCGCTCGACGCCAGGAAGATTCCGGTGCTGCTGGTGGCGATGGCGGCGCCGCGCAACCTCGGGCGCGAATACGTCGCCGCGTTCGACGCGATCTACCCCGCGCTTGCGAAGAAGCACGGCGTGCCGCTCGCGCCGGTGTTCGTCGCGCCGATCGTCGACCGCCCCGACCTCACCATCGGCGACGCGATCCACCCCAACCCGGCGGGCGTGGCCGCGATGACCGAGGCGATCCTGCCCGACGTGGTCAAGCTCCTCGAAACCGCGAAGGCCGCACGGGGGGCGAAATGATCCGCCTGTTCGTCGGCCTGCCGATCCCCGATGCCCACCGCGCCGCCCTCGCCGACATCGGCGGCGGGCTTTCGGGCGCGCGCTGGGTCGCGCCGGACAACTTCCACATCACCCTGCGCTTCATCGGCGAGCTTACCGAGCCCGACGCCGAAGCGGTCGCGCAGTCGCTCGACGACCTCGCCTTTCCGGCATTTCCGGTGACGATCAAGGGCCTCTCCTTCGGCGGCGACGCGCACCGCGCCCGCACCCTGTGGGCCGAGGTCGAGCGCACGCCGGAGATCCTCGAGTTGCAGCGCCGCGTCGAGAGCCTGGTTTCCGCGCCCGGCGTCGCGCCGCCGCCCGAGAGCCGGAAATTCCGCCCGCACGTCACCCTCGCGCGCTTCTCCGGCGTGCGCCCCGACAAGCTCCAGGAATTCCTCAGCCACCACGCGCTGATCGCGCCGCCGCCGTTCACCGCCGACCGCGTCGTCCTCTATTCGAGCGTGCTCAACCGCCAGGGTTCGCAGTATACCGAAGAGGTAAGCTATCCCCTGGGAGACCCGACATGAGCGAAGCCCCGTCGATCGTGATCCTCACCGGCGCCGGAATCTCGAAGGAATCCGGCCTCGACACCTTCCGCGACAGCGACGGCATCTGGGCCAAGGTGCGGATCGAGGACGTCGCCACGCCCGAAGCGTTCGCGCGCAACCCCTCACGCGTGCAGGAGTTCTACAACGCCCGCCGCGCCGGTTTGAAGGACCCCAAGGTGGTGCCGAACGCGGCGCACGAGGCGCTCGCGCGGCTCGAACGCGAATGGCCCGGCGAGGTGCTGCTGGTCACCCAGAACATCGACGACCTGCACGAGCGCGCCGGATCGAAGAACCTCATCCACATGCACGGCGAGCTTTTGAAGGTGCGCTGCGAATACTGCGACGCGCTGATGCGCTGGGAGGAGCCGCTTTCGACCTCGACACCGTGCCCGCATTGCGGCCGCAAGAGCGGAATGCGCCCGCACGTGGTGTGGTTCGGCGAGATGCCGATCGGCATGGACGCGATCTACGAGAAGCTCGACACCTGCGGGCTGTTCGTCTCGATCGGCACCTCGGGCAACGTCTACCCGGCGGCGGGCTTCGTCCAGCACGTGCGCTACCGCGGCCTCGCCCATTCGGTCGAACTCAACCTCGAACCCTCGCAGGGCGCGACCCTGTTCGCCGAGGTGATCCTCGGCCCCGCGACCGAGATCGTGCCGGCGTTCGTCGACCGCATCCTCACGGACGGCGTGCCGACCGCCGTCTGAGCCTCAGAGCGGCGCGGGCGGCATCGGCGTGCGGCGGTGCACCACCGCCTCGCGGTACATGATGTAGAGCCCCGAGGCGGCGATGATGAGGCCGCCGACGAGCGTCGCCATGCCCGGCGACTCGCCGAATGCGAGAACGCCGATCGCCGCGGCGAAGGGCAGCTGCAGGAAGTTGAACGGCGCCACCAGCGACGCGTCGCCGATGCGGTAGGAGCGGATGTAGCAATACTGCCCGCCGGTGCCGAGCCCGGCGGCCACCACCATCCACGCGAGTTCAAGGAGACTCGGCGCGCGCCATACCGCGACCGCCGGGCCGAAGGTGACGAACACCGCGATCATCGAAAAGATCGAGAGGATCGCGAGCGGGTGGTCGGTGCGCGACAGCGACTTCACGCAGATCATCGCGCACGCCATCGAAAACGCCGCCGTCAGCATCGCCGCGGAGGCGAGGTTGAACCCCTGCGCCTCGGGCTGCGCCGCGATCAGCACGCCGACGAAGCCGACCGCCGCGGCGATACGGCGGTGCCAGCCCACCGTCTCGCCGAGCACCAGCGGCGCAAGCGCGAGCAGGAACAGCGGCGAGCTGAAGGTGAGCGTGGTCGCGTTGGCGAGCGGCAGCTGGGTGAAGGCGTAGAAGCTCAGGAGCATCGTCGTGGTGCCGAACGCGGCGCGCAGGCCGTGCAGCCCGTAGCGGCGGGTGCGGAGGATCGCGGGGCCGCCCGCGGCGAGCACCATCGGCACGAGGAAGGCGACGCCGAAGAGCGAACGGAAGAACGCGATCTCGAAGCCGTGAAGCGAAGTGCCGAGCATCCGGATGATGCCGTTCATCGTCGCGAAGAACATCGCCGCGCCGACCATCCACAACGCGCCACGGATGTTGCCGTTCGCGTTCTCCACCTTCGCCCACATGCCGTTCGGTTTCCTCGTCCGCCCCCGCGGAAGACGGAAGCCCCGATCATCATCTCCGCAATCGCG
>QKGW01000090.1 GCA_003250275.1 Alphaproteobacteria bacterium | reverse complement strand
CCGCCTGCGCTTCGGCATCTGCATTCTCGTCGACTGCCACTCGATGCCTTCGCAGGGTGCCGCGAGTCCCGCCGCCGCGCGCCCCGACATCGTCCTCGGCGACGGCTTCGGCGCGACCTGCGCCGGCATCGTCTCCGAGACCGCAGCGCAAAAGTTCTCCGCCGCCGGGCTCAAGGTCGAGCGCAACCGCCCCTACGCGGGCGGCTTCACCACGCGGCACTACGGCCGCCCGACGATCGGCGTGCACACGTTGCAGGTCGAGATCGCCCGCAATCTCTACATGGATGAAGAAAAGCTCACGCCGCTGCCGACCCTCGCCCGGCTTTCCGAGGTCCTCGGTTCGGTGATCGACGCGATCGCCCGGATCGACCTGCCGCTGTCGTATCGCGCCCAGACCTTCCGCGCCGCGGACTGACCGCTCAGTCCTTCTTGTAATCCCCGGTATCCTCGCCGGTAACGGCGTAGATCGCCCGCCCCATTGCGGCGATCGTGCCGTCGGGCGCCAGCACCGCAATCTCGGCGTGGAGAATGCGGCGGCCGCGATGCATCATCGTCGCCTCGGCGCGCACCCGGCCTTCGAGCGGCAGCGGCGCGAAATACGACACGCTCAGCTCGACGGTGACGATGGTGAGCTTCAGGGTGCGCAGCGCCACGCCCGCCGCGGTGTCGACGAGCAGCGCCGCGATGCCGCCGTGGGCGATGCCGTAGGAATTTCCGTACTCGGGCTTGAGCGGCAAGCTGATCGCCGCGCGGCCGGGGCCGGTGGCGTCGACGCTGATCTCCATGTACTTCAGAAACGGCACGTCCTTGGTGAAGTGCTGTTTGATGAAAGCCGGCCAGTCCTCGGAAACGACACTCATATGCTTGCCTCGATCACCTTGAAAGTGGAGGTTTCGGCGACCGTGCGCACGGCGCGGAACGCCTGCGTCAGGGTCGCCTCGTATGGGAGATGACGGTTCGCCACGAGGAGCAGACGCCCCCGCGGCGCGAGCGCCTTGCGCGCGGCGCGGATGAACGCGCGGCCGATTTCCGGATCGCCGCTCTTGCCCGCGTGGAACGGCGGGTTGGTGACGATCCAGTCGTACGGCCCGAGCTTCGGCGCGGCGGCGACGTCGCACCAGTCGAACCGCAGCGCGACGCTCTCGGGCGCGGCGACGTTGCCGCGCGCGGCGGCGAGCGCGGCGTGCTCGGCCTCGAGCAGGTCGAGCGCGGCGACGCCAGGGCAGCGCGCGAGGATCTCGCGCGAGAGATACCCCCACCCCGCGCCGAAATCCGCGACCCGGCCCTTGACCCGCGCGTCGAGGGTTTCCGCGAGGAGCTTCGAGCCCGCATCGATCTTGTCCCAGCCGAACACCCCGGGCGCGGCGACCGCACCGGTGGCGGCGACGGCGCGCGGCTGCGCGTCCGCGGCCCAGGCGGCGACTTCGGGCGGCAGCGTTTCAGGGCGGCGCAGCCAGGCGGCGCGGCAATGGTGCTTGGAAATCTCCACCGCCTCGCCGCAGGCGGACCGCAGGCGCTTGAGGATCGGTTGCGCACCCTCGTCGTTGCGTCCCGCCGCGACCAGCATTCCGCCGGGCGCGAGGCGTTCGAGCGCGCGGGCGAGGTCGCCGAGCGCCGCCGCCTTGTGCTTGCCGAGCAGCACCAGCGCGAGATCGTAGCCCTCGCCCTCCGCCTCGGGCACGGCGTGGAACCCCGCCGCCGCGAGCGCGTCGAAGGCCGGACGGAACCCCTGCACGCAGAGCAGGCGCTCGCCCAACGGCTCGAGCGCGGGCGCGGCTTCGGCACGCAGGAACAGCGCGCGGCCCGCATCGGGGAGGCGGAGCGCGCCGCTCTCGAACGGCAGCATCAGGGTGGCGAGTTCGGGCGACATGACAATGCCAACGCATACCCGCGGGCGGCGCGGTTGTCCAAGGGAAAGCGCCGATTGCCACGCCGGATCGGCCTCGCCATAATGGCGCCGCAACCGACAACGGACTTCTCCCGGCGATGACCATCGATCCTTCCCGTCAACGCGCCATCGGCCGCCGTATGCGCGATCTCGCGGTATTGGCCGGCGTGGAAACTCTCAAGTACTTCCGCAGCGAAACGCTCGACGTGCGCGGCAAGAGCGACGGCACGCCGGTGAGCGCCGCGGACCTCGCGGCCAACGCGGTGATCGTCGCCGGGCTGCACGAGAGCTTTCCCGACATCCCGGTGGTGAGCGAGGAGGACGGCAGCGACACGCCGTCCGACTGGTCCGCGCCGTTCTTCCTCGTCGATCCGCTCGACGGCACCAAGGAGTTCATCTCCGGCAGCGGCCACTACACCGTCAACATCGCCCTGGTGATCGACCACCGTCCGGTGCTCGGCGTGGTCTACGCGCCGGTGTGCGAGCGCCTCCAGTGGGTGCGCGTGGAGGGCGAAGCGGTCGAGGAAGCCCCGCCCTTCGCCGTCGACGCACCCGGCCCGATGCACCCGCTCCTCAGCCGTGAAGCCGACAACGCCGCCCTCGTGGCGGTGCACTCGCGCTCGCACCTCAACTCCGCGACGCGCGGCTACCTCGCCCGCTACAACATCGCCAAGGCGACCGACGCGGGCTCGTCGCTGAAGTTCTGCCTGGTCGCCGCGGGCGAGGCCGACCTCTACCCGCGCCTCGGCCCGACGATGGCCTGGGACACCGCCGCCGCGCACGCGGTGCTCGCCGCGGCGGGCGGCCGCGTCGTCGATTACGGCACCGGACGCGACCTCACCTACGGCGAGAAAGACCTCCGCAACCCGTCGTTCGTCGCCCTCGGGCGCGGCGTCCGCCTCGCCGCAGCCGAATGATCGCGCGCCTGCCGCCGGGAGCGTTGCGCTTCGCGGCGTTCTACGCGGCGCTGTTCCTCGTCGTCGGCATCCAGCTTCCCTATTGGCCGGTGTGGCTGAAGTCGCGCGGCCTCTCCGCCGCCGAGATCGGCGTGCTCGTCGCCGCGCAACTGTGGGTCAAGGTCGGCTTCAACCCGCTCGTCGGCCATTGCGTCGACCGCACCGGCAGGCGGCGGCCGATCCTCTTCGGTCTCGCCGCCGGATCGCTTCTGGTGATGCTGACGTTTCCGTTCGCCTCGGGGTTTCCGGCGCTGCTCGCGCTGTCGCTGCTGCTCGGCGCGCTGCTCGCCGCGATCATGCCGGTCGGCGACAACCTGACGATGAGCCACGTCGTCGCGCGCGGTCTCGATTACGGCCGCCTGCGCCTCTGGGGGTCGTTGTCGTTCATCGTGATGTCGGGGTTCGTCGGCAGCGTGCTCGACACCATCGGGCGCGACGCGATCGTCTGGCTGTTCGCCGCGGCGCTGGTGCCGCTCTGTTTCGTCGTCCTCGCCCTGCCCGATGCGCCGCCGCTGCCCACAGGCCCCGAAGAGGGCCCGCGCCCCGGCTGGGGGGACCTCCTGCGTAACCGCCGCTACTGGCTGTTTCTCGCCGCGACCGCGAGCACCGGCGCGAGCCATGCGATGTACTACGGTTTCGGCACTCTGCACTGGCAACGCGCCGGCATCGACAACGCCTGGATCGGCGCGCTTTGGGGCATCGGCGTGATCGCCGAGGTGGTGCTGTTCGCCTGGAGCGGTGCGCTGGTGCGGCGCTTCGGCGCGGCTGGGCTGATCCGCCTCGGCGCGGCGGCGGGGATCGTGCGCTGGGGCCTGATGCCGTGGATCGCATCGCCCGAACTGCTGGTGCCGCTGCAATGCCTGCACGGCCTCACCTTCGGCGCGACCCACATCGGCGCGA
>QKGW01000293.1 GCA_003250275.1 Alphaproteobacteria bacterium | reverse complement strand
GACCCGGTCGATGCGCAAATCGACGCGGCGCGCGCCGAGGCCGCGGGTTTCCAGGGTTTCGCAGAGCTGCGCGGCGAGCCGGGCGAGGTATTTCGCGATCGTTTCGGCGGCGGCGATCGGCTCGCCGAATACCCGCCGCGCCTCCACCCGCTCGGGGTCGCGCACCGGCACCACCGGCTCGGGCGCATCGCCGAACGCCTGATCGAGGCGCAGCGCCACCTCCGCGCCGAAGCGCAGCACCAGCGGTGCGCGCGGCTGCGCCGCAAGCTCGCCCGTGCTGGCGAAGCCGAGCACCTTGAGCGCGGCGACGGTGGCAGGCGCGAGCCGCAGGGCGTCGAGCGGCAGCCGCGACGCGACGCGCGCGGTCGCCTCCGGCGGCACGATCACCGGCGAGCGCGCGGCGTGGCGGGCGAGGCCGTGGGCGAGGCCCCAGGTTTCGGCGAGCGCGACGCGCGCGGCGTATCCGGCGGCGGCGCAGCGGTCGAGGAGTTCGGCGAGCAGCGCCGCCTCGCCGCCGAACAGATGATCCGCGCCGGTGGTGTCGAGGACGAGGCCGTCGGGCGGGTCGGCGGCGGCCATCGGGGTATAGCGCAGCGCCCAGCGCGCCAGACGTTCGAGCGCGTCGCGGTCGGCGGCGGGCGCGGCCTCGCGGATTTCGAGCCCGGCGACGAGCGCCTGCGCCTGGCTCGCGGCGATGCCGACGCCGACGCCGCACGCCTGCGCGGCACGGTCCGCCGCCGTCACCACGCGGCGGCGGCCGTCGCGCCCGACGATCGCGAGCGGCACCTCAGGCGACAGCGCGGGGTCCGCGCGCCGCAGCCGGTCGGTCGCCCAGGTCGGAAAGAACAGCGAGACGACCCGCGCCATCGCACGCCTCCACATCGAACGCCGCAGCCTCGCCGCCACGGCACCGCACCAGTTCCAGCCGCCAGCGCGGCCGCCCCACTCCCGGCACCGGCAGGGGTGCGGCAGGCAGCGCCGCGATCCGCCAGCGCGTCGCCGCCGCGGTCGGCTGGGCGAACGCCCGCGCCTCCGCCGCGCGCCGCCAGCGCCGCAACACCAGCCCGAGGGTGCCGCCGGTTTCGGCGGCGAGCTGGAGGCGGCGCGAGGCAACCATCGGCAAACGCGCGAGCTCGCCCACCGCCGCGCCGAGGCCGCCGTGGCGCAACCCCTCCTCGAGGCAGGCGAGGACCGCCGCGTCGTCCGCGGCGGCGACGTAGACCACCCGGTCGGGGGCGAGGCCCGCCTGGGCGAGCGCCGGGGGAAAGAGATCGGCACGGCGCGCGCACCACAGCACCGGGCCCTCGGTGCGCGCGGCGACTCCGGCGAGGAACACCGCCGCCGCCGCGCCGTGCTCGGCTTCCTCGCCCGCCCCCGCCGCCTCGTGCAGCGCCGCGCGCGCAAGGCCGCCGCCGGGCAGCACCGCGTCGAGCGCGGCGTCGCCGAAGGGCAGCACCGCGTCGCTGGAGCGGCGTTCGAGACGGCCGATCTCGGCGCGCAGCCGGTCGAGGGCGGCAGAGTTCCGCACCGGGGGATCCTCCTGTTTCCGGGGAGTCCAGATGTTCTTATTTTGTTCCAAAAGAGTCAAGGCCCCGCCCTTCACCATCGCCCCTCGCGCCCCCATCTCTCGGTGCGGGGGCGTTCGCCTCCTTTCAGCCAATTCAACGCTCAAGGGAGCATTCATCATGAAAATCGTGCGCAAGGCCTCGGCGGTCTGGTCCGGCGGTCTCAAGGACGGCAAGGGGGCGATCTCGACCGAAAGCGGCGCGCTGACCGGCAAGGTCTACGGATTCGCGATGCGCTTCGGCGACGAGAAGGGCACCAACCCGGAGGAACTGATCGGCGCGGCACACGCGGGCTGCTTCACCATGGCGCTCTCCAAGGTGCTGGGCGACGCGGGCTACACCGCGACGCAGATGGACACCGACGCCAAGGTGACGATGGAAGAGAAGGACGGCGGCTTCGCCATCACCCACATCCTCCTCGTCCTCAAGGCGAAGATCCCGAACATCGACGAGGCGAAGTTCGTCGAACTCGCCAACGCCGCCAAGGCGGGCTGCCCGATTTCGAAGGTGCTCAACGCCGAAATCGCCCTCGACGCCAAGCTGGTGATCTGAGCGGAGCGAAAAAATTTCCGTCGCGCGGGAATAAACCGGGCCCGCGCGGCGTCTCTTTCGTCAGGAACCCCCACGAAGGAGATTTCCGTATGCGTAAACTTCCGCTTCTCGCCGCCGCCCTCATCCTCGTCTCGGGCACGGCGTTCGCCGCCGATCCGGCGATGGTCGGCAACACCGACAAGGGCAAGGCCCTCGTCGACGCCCAGGGCATGGCGCTCTACACCTTCGACAAGGACGAGAAAGGCAAGACCAACTGCTACGGCAAATGCGCCGACAACTGGCCGCCGCTGATGGCCCCCTCGGGCGCCAAGGCGATGGGCGACTGGACCGTGGTGTCGCGCACCGACGGCGGCGCCCAGTGGGCCTACAAGGGGATGCCGCTCTACGGCTGGATCAAGGACACCAAGCCGGGCGAGACCACCGGCGACGGAGTCGGCGGCGTCTGGCACCTCGCCAAGCCGTAACCCCCACCTCCGGCGCAGGGCGGCGATATGAGCGACGACTTCGAAGCCCGCCTCGAACGGCAGATCCCCGCCCTGCGCCGCTACGCCTTCGCCCTCGTCCGCGACGCGGGTGCGGCGGACGATCTGGTGCAGGACTGCCTCGAACGCGCGCTTTCGCGCTGGACGCTGCGGCGTCCCGAGGGCGACCTGCGCGCCTGGCTGTTCGCGATCCTGCGCAACCTTTACCTCGACGCTTGGCGGCGCGACAAACGGCGCGGTGCCCTTGCCGCGCTCGACGTCGAGCCCGCCGCCCCGGCATCGCAGGATACCGAACTCGCGGTGGCCGACGCGCTCGCCGCGCTCGACCACCTGCCCGAGGAGCAGAAGTCGCTGCTGCTGCTCGTCGGGGTCGAGGACTTGAGCTACGCGGAGGCGGCCTCGGTGCTGGGAATTCCCCTCGGCACCGCGATGTCGCGGCTCGCGCGCGGACGGCAACGCCTGCGCGAGATCGTCGAGACCGGCAAGCTGCCGCTGCTGAGGAGGGTGAAATGAGCGATCTTGCCGTGCCGATCGGCGACGACGACCTGGTTGCCTGGGTGGACGGGCGGCTCGACGGCGCGCGCCGCGACGACGTTTCGATCTACCTCGCCGCGCACCCCGAGATCGCCGCCCGGCTCGAAGCCGAGGCACGCGACCGCGACGCCCTGCGCGCGGTGCTGCGCGCCAAGTTCGAGGAACCGATTCCGGCGCGCCTGCGCGTCGCCAACGTCGCCGCGGCGCAGCGTCTGCGTCACCGCGCCCGCGTCCAGGCGCTCGCCGCCGCGTTCGCCGCGTTCGTGATCGGCGCGGGGAGCGGCTGGTTCGCCGCGCGCGACGCCGCCCCGCCCGCGATGCCGCCCGCCGCCGTCGCGATCGCCGCCGACGCCGCCAACGCGCACCGCACCTTCGTCGTCGAGGTGGCGCACCCGGTCGAGGTCGCCGCGAGCGAACGCGACCACCTGATGCACTGGCTGTCCAAGCGCCTCGGCCGTCCGCTCGCCGCCCCCGACCTCTCCGCCTACGGCTTCCGCCTGATGGGCGGACGGCTGCTGCCGGGCGGCGCGGGCGCGGCGGCGCAACTGATGTACGAGGACGCGGCGCACCGCCGCCTCACCCTCTACGTCGAGGTCGCCGAGGGCGGCGAGACCGCCTTCCGCTT
>QKGW01000310.1 GCA_003250275.1 Alphaproteobacteria bacterium | reverse complement strand
GATCTTGATGCAACTGCTGCAGCAGATGAGGGCCGAGGCGAGCAAAACCCAGGCGACGACGTCGACATCGTCGGACTCCGCGTCCGCGTCCAACGCAATCTCCGACCTGTTCTCGTCGATCGACACCGACGGCGACGGCGCGATCAGCGAAGTCGAATTTTCGAGCTTCGCCGACCAGTTCGCCGCGTCGACCGCCTCGGCGTTGATCTCGGCGCAGGAAAGCGCGGAGACGCGTTCGACCGAATCCACCGCCCTCAGCTTCGAGGACGTCGACGCCGACGGCGACGGTTCGATCAGCGAGAGCGAACTCGCCGATGCGCTGCCGCCGCCGCCCGCAAGCGGCCTGTCGTCCGATATCGAGGATCTCCTCGCGTCGGCCGATACCGATGGAGACGGCACGCTCAGCGCCGAAGAGATCGATGCCGCGATCGCCACCCTCACCGCCTCCGCCGAGGTGGAGAGCGAAGAAACCGACTCCACCACCTCCTCGACCGAGGGCGCCTCGGCCGCGGGCGGCGGCGCGGGCGGTTCGAGCGAGACCTACGACCCGCTCGACACCAACGAGGACGGCGTGGTCTCCGCCGCCGAACGCGCCGCTGCGCAACAGGTTTCGCCCCTGTCGAACAAGCTCGGCAGCGCCACTTTCGGGGCGCTGCTCGACCGTATCGCCGCGTAACCCGGAGAGGCGGGTTCGCGCCCGCCTCCCCTCACCGCTTCGCCACCCCCTTGATCTTCTCGAAGGTGCGCAGGCCACCGAGGCCGAGCATCCCGAACATCAGCTCCCAGAGCATCTCGTCGAGCGCGGGCGGCGGCGCGATCTGCCGCCCGGCGAGCGCAAACCCCCACACCGCGAGCGGGCCGAGCACGAACTGCACCGCGAGCGCGACGCCGCACACCCAGCCGATCCACGGACGCCACCCGGCGACGAACCAGTTGCCGGACCCCGCCTCGGCGGCGTTGGTGGCGCTCTGCCCCTGGTCCCAGGCGAGCAGCGCCGCGCGCAGTTCCGCTTCCGCCGCGCTACGCGCCTCGGGGTCGGGCACGAACTTCTCGACGATCCGCAGCCCCGCCGCGATCGCGTCGTCGATGCCGAACGCCATCGCCTAGCCCTCCCGCAGCATCGCGGCGACGCGCGCGGCGCGCGCGCCGACCTGGCCCGCCCAGCGGCTGTCGAGCGCCTCGCGCGCCGCCGCCGGGTAATCGCCCGCGCGCAACGCCGCGAGCATCGCGGAGAATCCGAGCAGACGCGGCAGACCGAGATTGAACGCCATGTTGACGAGCGCGCGCTGACGCCGCGCGGACAGCCCGCGCCACCACGGCAGCGCCCGGTCGAGCCCGGCGAGCGCGCGGCCGACGTCGTTTTCGAGCAGATAGTCGGCCTCCTCGGCGGTGATGCCGACGTCGTCGAGGTTGCGCCCGACGCCGAGAGTGAGCCGGCCCCCGGTGTCGCGGTAGGGTTTCAGCCGCAGCCCTTCGTCGCGGCGGAGTTCGGCCTTGATCGCTGCGATCTCCATTGCGTCCCCCTTCAGTGCAGAAACAGACGGCGGCCCCATTCGGCGACGCCGTAGCCGACGATCACCACCAGCGCGGCAAGAATCGCGCGCGTCGCGGTGCGGCGGATGTCGGCGGCGAGATCGTCCGCCGCCTCGCGCATCACCCGCCCGAAGCGCAGGTCGCTCTGCAGCCGCGCCACGCTCTCGGGGTCGTCGATGTCGACGCCGAGGATCGCGAAGGTCTTGCGCACCGCCGCGTCGGCGGCGTCCTTCGCCGCCTCCTCGGCGAGACGGCAGCGGCTGCCCTGCGGCGGCGCGGGACAGCGCAGCGGCACCCGCGCGCTCACGACACGCTCCCAAGACGGGTGCCGGCGCCCTCCCAGACGACGTACGCATTGCCGACCACCGCGGCCCCGCCCGCGCCGCCGGAGGCCTCGCCGTGCTGAGCCGATCCGCCCGCGTTGCCGGGAGACCCGCCCGCGCCGGAGCGCGCGCCGCCGCCGTTGGTCGCGTAGGTTCCGCCCGCCGTGAGCGACCCGGAATGGCCGCCCGGCGATCCGCCCGACCCGGCGGGGCTCCCGCCGCCGCCACCGCCGCCGACGCCGTTGTACGACGTGGGCGTCTCGCCGTCGGTCGACCACGTATGGGTTCCGCCGCCGCCCCCGCCGCCGCCCGCAATCGTCCCGGCGTTGGCGATCGCGATCGCGGCTTGGGCACGGAGGGCGGGCCCGCCGTTGCCGCCGTTCGCGGGCGGCGTGCCGTAATAGGCGTTGCCGCCCGCGCCGCCGTTGCCGCCGCGGCCGACGATGGACCCGTTGTTGACGAGCCGGATGCGCGAGCCCGCGGGAAAGCCCGCCCCAGTGTCGAAAGCGTACGCGCCGGTGCTGGACGAGCCGACCACCACCCCGGCCTCGACGGTGATTTCCGCGAGAAGCGGAACCGCGCCGTCCCATCCGGAAGCGAGCGCCGCCGCCCTGACGTTGTAGTTCTGCGTGTTCGCGGCGATCGCCGCGGTGAACGCGTAGCCCGGCGCACAGCCGAGCATCATCTGCGCAACGCCGGTCATCAGAGCAGCCCCGCGCCGGAGACGATCCAGGTATCGGCGGCGACCTTCCGCATCGTCGCGACGCCGTACCCCGCAAGGGTGCGGTTGCCGGTCGCAGCGGTTCCGGCGTTGCGCAGGGTCGCGCCGCTCCCCTGCACCAGCGCGAGTGCATCCGCGGCGAGGTTGGTGACGGTGACCGTCGACCCTACCGGGAACGGCACCGCGAAGTTGGCGGGAACCGTCACGCTCGCCGCGTCCGACACGTCGACGCTCCGGCCGCGGTCGGAAAGCGCGAGGGTGTACGCGGCGGTCTTCGGAACCGCGGGCACGTCGCGCAGCGCGTCGAACTCGGCGGCCGACGCCGCGCCGAGCGCGGCGCGCGCGGCGGCGCGCTCGGGCTCGGCAAAGGCGGTGAGCACGCCGAGAAGGTTGCCCGCGTTCAGGATCGCGGCGCCGTTGACGTAGGCCGACACCCAGTATGCGCCGGTATAAACCCGCATCACCCCTTCGGCATCGGGCTCGGTCTGCTGGAAGTAGAGCGCGCCGGGGAACAGCGGGTTGCCGTCGTTGTCGGTTTCGGGGTCGTTGGTGTAGACGCCGAGGTAGCGCGCGTCGAAATCGTCGTAGAGCGCGAGCACTTGGTCGCGCGCCGCCTCCGCCGCGGTGCGCGCCGCCGCCGCGAGGCCCGCCTGCGCCGTCGCGGCGGTCTGCACCGCGTCGGGGTCGTGATCGCTCGCGACGAGCGCGCCGTCGGGCGCGAACTTGAGCGCGCGTCCGGGCGACGGCTCCGGCAGTTCGAGGGCGGCGCCGGAGGTCGAGGTCGGGCTGCGCCGCACCGCGCGGTCGAGCTCCTCGCGCAGCTGCTGCGCCATGCACACCAGCCGGTCGAGTTCTTCGTTGATGACGTTGGCACGGAACGCGCCGCCCTCCTGGAAATCGGTGGTGCGCGCGATCGGCACGCTACGCGCGAGCGTGACGACCACGCCCGCTTGCGGCGCGGCGGCGAAGGTCACGTTGCCGCCGCCGCTCTCGCCCGCACCCGCCACGGCATAGCCGCCGGTGCACCGCGCCGCGCCGAGAAACACCCCGAGGTCGTCCTCGGAGAAGATCGGAAACGGAAAGGAAAACGTCGTCACCGCGCCGTCGCCGACGTACTGCACGCGCGGGCGGATATCGCCGATGCGGATATGTTCGCTCATCTCTCGGACCTCCCGATGAAAA
>QKGW01000427.1 GCA_003250275.1 Alphaproteobacteria bacterium | reverse complement strand
TTGCGCGACGCGGTCGCGGCGTCGATGCCGACGAGGCCGAGCATCTCGACGCCGAGCGCGAGGGTGACTTCCGCAAGGCGCGGATCGCGCCGCTCGTTGCGCAGGAAGGCGACCGCCTCGGCGACTTCGAGGGCGTTGCCGACGCTGCCGCCGAGAACCTGATCCATGTCGGTGATCAGCGCGCGGGCGGGCAGCCCCGCCCCTTTCGCCACCGTCACCAGCCGCCGCGCCAGCGCCTCGGCGTCCGCCGGGTCGGCCATGAACGCGCCGGAGCCGGTCTTGACGTCGAGGACCAGGCCGTCGAGCCCGGCGGCGAGCTTCTTCGAGAGGATCGACGCGGTGATCAGCGGCAGGCTCTCGACCGTCGCGGAGACGTCGCGGATCGCGTAGAGGCGGCGGTCGGCGGGAGCGAGGTCGTCGGTCTGGCCGATCACAGCGCAGCCGACGCGGCGCACCGTCGCGGCGAAGGTTTCGATCGGCGGCGCGACCGAATAGCCGGGGATCGCCGCGAGCTTGTCGAGGGTCCCGCCGGTGTGGCCGAGGCCGCGCCCGGAGATCATCGGCACGTGGACGCCGCACGCGGCGACCATCGGCGCGAGGATCAGGCTGACCTTGTCGCCGACGCCGCCGGTGGAGTGCTTGTCGATCACCGGCACGTCGCCCAGGCCCATCGCGCGCCAGTCGAGCACCCGCCCGGAATCGCGCATCGCCAGGGTCAGCGCGCTGCATTCGGCGTCGGTCATGTCGCGGAACAGCACCGCCATCGCGAACGCCGCCACCTGCGCGTCGGCGACCGAGCCGTCGGCGATGCCGGCGACGAAGTCGTCGATTTCGGTCTCGGAAAGTTCGCCGCCGTCGCGCTTCTTCGCGATCGTCTCTTGCGGCAGCGCGCGGCGTGGCGCATCCGCCGCGCCGAGCACCGCGTCGTCGTCCGCCGCGAGGATCGCGAGGAGTTCGTCCATCAGGCCGCTCGCGCCGATGCGGAAGTGCTCGGGCGTCACCCACTCCGCGCCCATGATCCGCTCGGCGAGGCGCACGTAGACCACCGCGTCGTCGAGGCTGCGCACCCCGCCCGCCGCCTTGAAGCCGCAGCCGCCGCCGCTTTCCTTGATCGCCAGCAGCATCGCCTCGGCGGCCTCCGGGGTCGCGCCGACCGCGATCTTGCCGGTCGAGGTCTTGACGAAGTCCGCGCCGCCCTTGATCGCCGCGTGCGCCGCCGCGCCGATCTCCTCGACGTCGTCGAACGCCCCGGTTTCGAGAATCACCTTGAGCTTGGCGAGCACGCCGCAGGCCGACTTGCACGCCTCGACGAACTCGACGCACTCGTCGTGCTCGCCCTTGAACCAGCGCGCGTAGGGGAACACCACGTCGACTTCCTCGACGCCGTCGTTGACCGCGCGCAGCACCTCGAACGAGGCGAGCGAGGCGTTGGGCTTGCCCTCGGGGAAGTTCGCCACCGTGACCGAACGGATGCCGCTGTCGCGCAGCACCACCACCGGCACCAGCGCCTGACGCGGACCGACGCACACGCCCGCCGGCTTGACCGGGGATTCGAGCGCCTTTTCGCACAGCGCGATGATCGCCGCGTCGTCGTCATCGGGATTGAGACTGGTGAGATCGATCAGCGAGAGGACGCGGCGCGCCCAGTCCTTGCGGGTCAAGCTCAAGCGAATTCCTCCATGTACGCGGCCAGCAACTCGCGCAGGGTCGCGGCGCCGGTGGCGGCGCGCGCCAGCGTGCGGGCGTGGGAAAGATGACTGCCGCCCATCCCGGCGGCGAGGTTGGTGATCAGCGAGAACGCGGCGACGCGCATCCCGAGCGCGCGCGCGACGATCACCTCGGGCACCGTCGACATGCCGACGAAATCCGCCCCCAGTACCTTGGCGGCGCGGATCTCGGCGGGGGTCTCGAAGCTCGGGCCGCGGAACCACATGTACACGCCCTCGGCGAGCGGAATCCCGCGCGCCCCGGCGAGCGCGCGGAAGCGGGCGCGCAGCTCCGGGTCGTAGGCGTCGACCATGTCGACGAAGCGACCGTCGCCGACCGCGCCGGTGAGCGGATTGAGCGCGGTGAGATTGATGTGGTCGGAGATCAGCGCCACCGAGCCGGGCCCGGCGTCGGGGCGCAGCGAACCCGCCGCGTTGGTGACGATCAGCTTGCCGCAGCCGATCGCCGCGAGCGTCGCCACCGGCACCGCCATCGCCGCAGCATCGCCGGTTTCGTAGGCGTGCACGCGGCCCTGCAGCATCGCGACGCGCCGCCTGCCGAGGGTGCCCGCGACCACCCGACCGGCGTGCCCGGCAACGCTGAGGCTCGGAAACCCGGGGATCGCGTCGTAGGGCACGACGATCGGCGAGGCGACCGCGTCGGCGAGTTCGCCGAGACCGCTGCCGCAGACGATGGCGATCTCGGGCGCGAAGCCTTCGAGGCGCTGTTTCAGAACTCTCGCGGCCGCGCCGGCCGCGGCGTCGCACGTCAGTTGCAGGCTCATGCCTTTCCCCCCAAACCGAACGCTCCCGGCAGCAGCCCGGCGAGCGGCATCGTCCGCATCGGCCCGTTTGCGCCGTCCGCCACCGCGACGATCGTCTCCGGGGCGGCGAATTCCATGAGTTTCTGGCGGCAGCCGCCGCACGGCATCGGCGGGCGCGCGGCGTCTCCGCCCGCGACCGCGACCGCGACGAGGCGCTTGCGCCCGGAGGCGACCATCGCGCCGACCGCCACCGCCTCGGCGCACAGGCCTTCCGGATACGCGGCGTTCTCGACGTTGCAGCCGACGTGGATGGAACCGTCCTCCGCGCGCACCGCCGCGCCAACCGCGTAACCCGAATAGGGCGCGTGGGCATTCGCCCGCACCGCGCGTGCGCGGGCCATCAGCTCCGCCAGTTCGTCCATCGTTCCTCGACTCCGCAGAAATCCATTCAGTCAAGCCCGCGTATCCCACGGGCGTCAATGGAAAAATCCGGTGACGTGGCGGGCGTCGCTAGAGCGAAACCGCGAGGCCGAACACCGTCAGCGCCGCCACCAGCGCAACCACCGGAATCCGGCCCGAAGCGAGCAGCGCGGCGCCGCCCGCGACCGCTAGGCCGTCCCACGGGGCCTTGAGCGCGGAGGTCAACACCGGGTCGATCCATGCCGCGCCGAGCAGGCCTATCACTGCGAGGTTGACGCCGCCCAGCACCCGCACCGCGAGGCGCGAGCGGCGCAGACGCCGGGCGTAGGGCAGGATCCCGAACACCAGCAGCATCGAGGGCAGAAAAATCGCGACCAGCGCCACCGCCGCGCCCGCCGCGGGAATGTCGGGCGCGAGCGCCGCGCCGAGGTAGGCGGAGATCGTGAACAGCGGCCCCGGCACCGCCTGCGCGGCGCCGTATCCCGCGATGAAGGTATCCGCGGAGAGCACCCCCGCGTCGACCCACTCCGCCTTGAGCAGCGGCAGCACCACATGGCCGCCGCCGAACACCAGGCTCCCGGCGCGGAAGAAGCGGTCGGCGAGATCGAAAAGCGGCTGGTGCAGGGTCGCCGCCGCAAGCGGCAGCAGCGCGAGCAGCGCCGCCCAGGCGAGCAGCCACAGCACCGCGTAGCGCGAGCCGGGCGGCGCGGGCTCGGTTTCGCCCGCCTCCTCGGAGCGGATCACCCCCCACAGCGCGCCGACGGCGAGCGCGCCGAGCTGCCCGGCGAGCCCCGGCATTCCCCACGCGACCGCCGCGGCGGCGAGCGCGGGCACGGCATCGAGGGGATGACGGACGCGGGTTCGCGCCATGTGCAGCAACGCC
>QKGW01000040.1 GCA_003250275.1 Alphaproteobacteria bacterium | reverse complement strand
GCCCGCGTGCTCGTCGGCGACCTGTTCGAGGGGCACGACGACTACGCCCGCGCCAACGCCGCCTACGCCGGGGTCTCGCCGGACGCCGACGTCGCCTATTCGGTGAAGGTGCGGATGGCGAAGAACCTCGAACGCCTCGACCGCCATGACGACGCGGCGAAGCAGCTCTCCGAACTCGCGCAGCAGTTCCCGACGCGCCCCGAGCCGCTGATCGAACTCGGCGACCTCTATCGCGGCGACAGCCGCTTCGACGACGCGGTGCGGGCCTACGACGGCGCGATGGCGCGCATCGGCACGATCGAGCCGCGCCACTGGGTGCTGTTCTACACCCGCGGCATCGCGCTCGAACGCTCGCGGCAGTGGGCGCGCGCCGAGGCCGATTTCCTCAAGGCGCTGGAGCTCGAACCCGACCAGCCGCTGGTGCTCAACTACCTCGGCTACTCCTGGCTCGACCAGGGCAAGAACATGGACGAAGCCCAGGAGATGATCGAGCGCGCGGTCGAGCAGCGCCCCAACGACGGCTACATCATCGACAGCCTCGGCTGGGCGCACTACCTGCGCGGCAATTACGCCGAGGCGGTGACCCGTCTCGAACAGGCGGTGGTGCTGGTCGCCGACGATCCGACGATCAACGACCACTTGGGCGACGCCTACTGGCGCGTCGGCCGCACCTTCGAGGCCCGCTACCAGTGGCGGCGCGCCCTCGGCCTCAAGCCCGACGAAACCCAGGCGCAGAGCCTGCGCGACAAGCTGAAGGACGGTTTGCCGGCGGCCAAACGCTGACCGGCGACGGAGGACACAGATGGACTATCCCCCTGCGCCCGGTGCCTATCCGGCGCACCCCGCCCAGGCCTACGAGACCGACGCTCCGGCCAAGCTCAATCTTTATCTCCACGTTCTCGGCCGCCGCTTCGACGGCTACCATGACCTTGAAAGTCTGGTCGCCTTCGTCGACGTCGGCGATACCCTGCACGCCGCCCCGGCGGAGGGCTTCCACTTCCACGTCCAGGGGCCGATGGCTCCCGCGCTCGATTGCGGCGAAAGCGACGACAACCTCTGCGTCCGCGCCGCCCGCGCGCTCGCGGAACTCGTCGGCCGCCCGCTCGACGTCGCGCTGACCCTGACCAAGCGCCTGCCGGTCGCCTCGGGCATCGGCGGCGGGTCGTCGGACGCGGCGGCGACGCTGCGCCTGCTCTCCCGCTACTGGGGTGTCGAGGTCGCGGCGGAGGATCTCGACCGGATCGCGCTGTCGCTCGGCGCCGACGTGCCGGTGTGCCTCGCCGGCGTCGCCGCCGAGATCCGCGGCATCGGC
The DNA here is from genome assembly GCA_003250275.1 of Alphaproteobacteria bacterium. Classification (GTDB taxonomy): domain Bacteria; phylum Pseudomonadota; class Alphaproteobacteria; order Rhodospirillales; family Rhodospirillaceae; genus Oleispirillum. The sequence continues at coordinate 2,479 of QKGW01000040.1, read as the reverse complement.
GAGGAGGTGCGCCCGGTTGCGCCGCTGCCGCCCGCCGCGGTGGTGCTGGTCAACCCCGGCTTCGCGCTGCCGACCGCGCGGGTGTTCCGCGCCTGGCGCGGCCCCGGCCCGGCGATCCCGGCGTGGACGCCGCCGCCGCACGCCGCCGGGCTCGCGGCGCAGCTGATGCAGCGCCGCAACGATCTCACCGAGGCCGCGGTCGACCTCGAACCCGCGGTCGCCGAGGTGCTCGACGTGCTCGCCGCGCGCCCCGACTGCCTGCTCGCGCGGATGTCGGGCTCGGGCGCGACCTGCTTCGGCCTGTTCGAAACCGCCGAGGTCGCCGAGGCCGCGGCGCAGGTGATGCAGGCGACGCACCCGACCTGGTGGGTGCGCGCGGGCGCGCTCAGCCAGGCCGCGCCGATGGTGCGTCTCGCCGGAGCCGAGGCCGCCGCCTGACGCTTGTCTCGCGGCCGGTTCTGGCGTAAAAGGGGCCTCCCTCCCGCCGCCGGAGTTTCCGGCAGCGTTCTGCTGGGGCGTCGCCAAGTGGTAAGGCAGCGGTTTTTGGTACCGCCATACGCAGGTTCGAATCCTGCCGCCCCAGCCAGTTTCTCTCCCCCGGACTATCGCATCCGCCGCGCCAGCGGCACCACCACGTGGACCATCCCGATCACCATCGGCGGCACCGCGACGAGGGTGGTCTGCCAAGTCGCCCAGCCGTGGGTGAACGGCGCGGCCGCGGCGAGGATGCCGTTGATCAGGCCGTAGGCGCCGGTCATCGTCACGCCGAGGAACCGGCTGTGGCCGAGAAGGTTGCGGATTGTCGTCATCGCCGATCTCCCGTATAAACGAAACGAACCGTTTCGGTTAAATAGAACGGAACGTTTCGTTTCGCAAGAGGAGAGTCGGAAAAAATGACCGCCGCACCGAAGCGCCGCTCGATCGGCGCGCGCCCCAATCCCGAGGCCGAGGCCGCGATCCTCGCCGCCGCGCGCGCGGTGATCGCCGAGCGCGGCTACGCCGGGTTCTCGATCGACGAGGTGGCGCGCCGCGCCGGAGCGGGCAAGCCGACCGTCTACCGCCGCTGGCCGACCAAGGCGGAGCTGTTCGTTGCGGTCTATTCGGAGGACAAGGCGGCGCGGATGGCGCCGCCCGATACCGGCAGCCTCGAAACCGACATCGCCGAATACACCGCGCGCCTCTGGACCTTCTGGCGCGAGACGCCGCTCGGGCGCACCTTCCGCGCGCTGATCGCCGAGGCGCAGACCGGTGACGCGGCGCTCGCGGCGCTGCGCGACAAGTTCCTCCCCGAGCGCCTGCCCGATTTGCGGGGGATGTTCGCCGCCGCCGTCCGGCGCGGCGAGATCGCGCCGGACGCGGTCGACGCCCTGGTCGAGCTCTACATCGGCTTCAACTGGGTGCGGCTGCTGACCGGCCGCGTCGATCCCGATGCGGACGGGATCGCCAGGGTCGCGGCGATCCTTGCGCGCGGCGGGCGGGGTTAGCGCATCGCGAAGAGTTCCTGGTGGAACCGGCGCACGGTGGGGAAGCCGGTCTCGCCGAAATCGCGGCGCAGCGCGTCGCCGAACCCGGCGGGCCCGCAGAACCAGACGCTCGCTTCCGGCCACTGCGGCACGGCTTCCATGATCTGCTGCGCGTCGAGCCGGCCGTCGCGGGCGTCGAACCGCAGGTGCAGCCGCACCCCCGCTGCCTCGGCCATGGCGACGAGGCGGTCGCGCGCCTCGGCGTCGATGGCGGCGGTGCAGTAGAACAGGTCGACGCCCTGGCGCGGGCGTTCGCGCATCGCCGCGAGTTCCTCCAGGCGCGCGAGAAACGGCGTGATGCCGATGCCGCCCGCGACCCAGATCTGGTGCGGCCGGTCGTCGGCGAAGGTGAAGCAGCCGTAAGGGCCCTCGATCCGCACCGGGTCGCCGAGGTGCAGGGAATTGCGCAAGGTCCGGGTGTGGTCGCCGAGTTCCTTGACCAGGAAGGTGAGGGCGCCGGCGGCGGGGTCCCACGCCGAGGCGATGGTGAAGGGGTGCGCGCCCTCCGCACCGTCGGCGAGGGCGAAGGCGAACTGTCCGGCCTTGTGTCCCGGCCAGACGCCGCGTAGCGCGACGCGGGTTTCGAGCGCCCGCATTTCCGGATGGTAGCGCATCTCGGCGATAGTGCCCTCGACCCGGCGCGCGAGGCCTGCGCGGCGCAGCAGCACCACGATCGCGGACCAGGTTCCGCCCGCGAGCAGTACCGCGAGCACCGCGCCGACCGGCGTGGTCCAGTAGCCGAGGTTGGTCAACACCACCGCGTGGAACACCAGCACGAGGTAGCTGACCGCGAGGATGCGGTGGGTCTTGAACACCTGGCGGTAGGGCAGCCACTTCAGCAGCGCGAGGACGATCAGCAGCGCGGCGGCGTAGAACGCCCATTCGCCGACGCCTTCGGCGGTGCCGCGCAGCGCCGAAAAGGCTTGCGCGATCCATCCGTCGGGCGCGACCCGCGG
>QKGW01000369.1 GCA_003250275.1 Alphaproteobacteria bacterium | reverse complement strand
CCCTGCTCGGCGCGCCCACCGACGAAGAGCGCTGGCAGAAGGCCGCCCGCGCGATCTGGCCGAAGTTCTACAACGACATCGGCGGCGCCGAATGGGCGAAGGAAGCGATCGGCATCATCGAGGCCTCGGCGAAGTAAGCCCTCGTGCCTCATTCCGCCAAAACCAAACCGGGGCGCCCCAGCGGGCGCCCCGGTTCTTTATCGGGATGGAGAGGTTTCAGTCGAAGGCGAGTTGCACCTTCATCGCGCGGTTGCGGTCGGCGGCGAGGGCGAACGCCGCCGTCGCCTCGGTGAAGCGCATCCGCTCGGTGAGCAGCGGCCGCACGTCGATGGCGCGACGGCCGATGAAATCGGCGGCCCAGGCGAACTCCTCGAAGAAGCGGTAACTGCCGCGCAATTCGAGTTCCTTGGTGACGATCGCGTTCATCGGCAAGCTGATGTCGCCGCCGAGGCCGAGCTGCACCACGGTGCCGCCGGGGCGGACGAAGGTGAGGCCGTCGCGCATCGCCTTCTCGTTGCCCGAGCATTCGATGAGGACATCGAAGTAGCCGCGGTCGCGGGCGTACTCGGCCATCTTGCCGGGCTCCGCCGCGACGTTGACGGCGCGGTCCGCCGCGAGGCTCGCCATCAGCTTGAGCGGCGCGTCGACGACGTCGGTGCAGACCAGCTCGCGTGCACCGAACAAGCGCGCGGCGAGGCAGACGAGCGCGCCGATCGGGCCGGTGCCGGTGACCAGCACGCGCCGCCCGGCTACCGCAGTCGCGCGCGTCACCGCGTGCAGGGCGACGGCGGTCGGCTCGACGAACGCCGCCTCGGCGAGATCGACGCCGGGGCCGACGAGGACGATCTGGGTCTCGTCGGCGATCAGTTCCTCGCGGAACGCGCCCTGCACGTGCGGGAAGCGCGCGGCGCTGCCGTAGAAGCGCACGTCGTGGCAGAGATTGGCGCGTCCGGCGCGGCACGCCGGGCATTGGCCGCAGGGCTGGTTGGGGTTGATCGCGGCGCGGTCGCCCGGCTTCACCCGGGTGACCGCGGAGCCGACCGCGGTCACCGTGCCCGCCACCTCGTGGCCGAGGATCATCGGTTCCTTCACCCGGACGTCGCCGAAACCGCCGTCCTGGTAGTAGTGGAGATCCGAGCCGCAGATCCCGCCCGCCCCGATCCGCACCGCCACGGCGTTCGGACCGAGGGCCGGGGTTTCGCACTCCTCGATGCGGAGGTCGTGCGGCGCGTAGAGAACGCAGGCTTTCATCGGTGTACCCTCCCGTATCCGCCTAGCGCGTCATCGTCCCATCCCAGGTCGAAGCGGTGGCGGGGATTTCCTTGTCGGTGAACCAGGTGCTGGTGACGTTCTTGCTCTCGGTGAAGAAGATGAAGCCGTCGCGGCCCATCGCATGAAGATCGCCGAAGAACGACTGCTTGTGCCCGGTGAAGCCGAAGATCCCGAGCGGCACCGGAATGCCGACGTTGACCCCGACCATGCCGCCGTCGGTGCGGTAGGCGAACTCGCGCGCGAAGTGGCCGCTCTCGGTGAAGATCACCGAGCCGTTGGCGAAACGGCTCGCGTTCATCACCTTCAGCCCCTCCTCGAAATTCTCGACCCGCTTGACGAACAGCACCGGACCGAACACCTCCTCGCGCCCCGCCGACATCTCCTCGGTAACGTGGTCGAAGATCGTCGGGCCGACGAAGAAGCCGGTCTCGCATTCCGCCGGAACCTCCGGATCGCGCCCGTCGAGAACGAGCTTCGCGCCCTCGCCGATCGCGGTTTCGATCCAGCTCAGCACGAAGTCCTTGTGCCCCTGGTTGACCACCGGGCCGAGATCGGTGGCCTTGTCGTAGGCGCGGCCGAGCTTGATCGTCTTCGCGGCGGCGACGAGCGCCTCGACGAAGCGGTCGGCGATGGCGTTCTCCACCACCACGCAGGGCAACGCCATGCACCGCTCGCCGGCGCAGCCGGAGAACGAGTTGATGACGCTCTGCACCACCCGGTCGAGCACGCAGTCGCGCAGCACCAGGGCGTGGTTCTTCGCCTCGGTGAGCGCCTGGACGCGCTTGCCGTTGGCGGCGGCGGTGGAATAGATGTGCAGCCCGACGCTGGTCGAGCCGACGAAGCTGACCCCCTTGATCGCCGGATGGCGGAGGAAGATCTCCGCCTCGTTGCGGCTGGTGGTGACGACGTTGAGAACGCCGGGCGGCAGCCCCGCCTCGTACCACAGCTCGGTGATCCGGAGCGCGCATTGCGGATCGAAGCTCGCCGCCTTCAGCACCAGGGTGTTGCCGGTGGCGATGCAGATCGGCGCCATCCACCCCTGCGGGATCATCGCCGGGAAGTTCCACGGCGCGATCCCCGCGAACACCCCGAGCGGCTCGTTGTAGCGCACCGTGTCGTAGCCGGTGGAGACGTTGAACAGCGATTCGCCCTTCATCAGGTGCGGCGCGCCGCAGGCGAACTCGACCACCTCGATGACCTTGAGGACGTCGCCGCGCGCCTCGTCCCACTTCTTGCCGTTTTCGAGCGCGCAGAGGTAGGTCAGCTCGTCGAGATGCTCCTCGAGCAGCGCCTTCATCCGGAACAGCACCTGAATCCGCTTGCTCACCGGCGTGTCGCGCCAGCCCGGAAACGCCTTTTCCGCCGCCGCGATCGCTTCTTCGACCTCGGCCGCGGTGCACTGCGGCGCAAGCGCGATCACCGCGCCGGTCGAGGGATCGTAGCAGGGCATGTACTTCTGCGTCGCGGAGTCCTTCCACACGCCGCCCGCACAATAGCGCAGCCGGCGCGGGCGAACGCCGCTCACCGCATCCGCCGCCACCGCGCCGTCGTCCCACGAATAGCCGTTCTCCACGCGTGTCATCGTTTCGCTCATCGTCATCTCCATCAGGAAACCGGAACCGCAGCCACGGCGTCTTCCCACGCGGTGACCAGGCGCGAGAAGTTCGCCGCGAGCGCGGCAACCGCCGCATCGTCGTCGATCCGTCCGGCGAGCCAGGCGCGCGCCGGCTCGGCGAAAATCGTCCGCCCGACCGCGAAGCCCTTCACCCACGGACACCCGGCGGCGAGGCGGAAGGCCCGCACCAGGTCGGCCTCGGGCGCGTCGAGCCCGAGCATCACGATGCCGCGGCAGCGCGGGTCGTTCTCCTCGATCGCGGCAGCGATTTCGCGCCACGCCGCGGCGGAGGGCTGATCTTCGAGCTTCCACCAGTCGGGTTTCACTCCCACGGCATAGAGCCTGCGGATCACCGCCGCGGTGGTGGCGTCGCCGAGCGGGCCGTCCTTCGAGGCGATGATCTCGACCAGCAATTCGCGGCCGACGCCGCGGCAGGCGTTGAACACCCGCTTGAGGGTTGCGTCCTGGCGTGCTTTGAGGTCCTCGGGATCGTCGGGATGATAGAAGCAGAGCACCTTGGCGATGTGCGTCACCGGCCACTCGGCGAGCGCGACGCCGAGCGAGGCGACCCCGTCGACTTCGAGCGCGAGCGGGCGCGAACCCGGAGCCTCGAGCGGACGGGCGATCCAGTAGCCCTTTTCCTCGGCGCGGAACAACGCTTCGCGGCCGTAGGTGCCGTCGAGCAGCAGGCCGTAGCCCGGCTGCCCCGCGCCGACCTCGGTCACCGCCTTGACCGCGAGCGCCTTGAACGCCGTGACCCGCTCCGCTGGAACTCCGGCGGCGCGCGCCATCTCCTCGACCTGGGAACGATGGTCGATCGCCAGCACCTTGAGGTTGTCGGGCTGCGGGCGGCGGGTGGTGGTCCAGTGGATGTGGTTGAGGGTTTCGTCCTTGCGCAGCGCGTGGTGCGCCGAGCCGTGTTCGAGGAA
>QKGW01000041.1 GCA_003250275.1 Alphaproteobacteria bacterium | reverse complement strand
CCGGTGGTGATCCTCGGCGGTCACACCCACACCGTGCTCAACCCGGCGGGCTTCGAGTCCGAACACCTCGTCGGCGGCATTCCGATCCTCCAGGCGGGCGCGCACGGCAAGTACCTCGGCGAGGCGACCCTCACTCTCGCGGCGGGCGCCGAGACCCGTTTCTCCGCGCGTCTGCACGCCACCCGTCCGCACGCGCCGCCCGATGGCGACGCCACCCGCGCCGAGCGCCCGCAAGACTTCGACGCCGGATTCGAGGCCGCAGTGATCGATCCGCTACAGGCGCAGGCGCGCCGACTTTAGGCATACTTGCGGAAGTTGTTTCAGATAGTGGGTCTATGCTTGCAAGATCGCGATCAGACGAAAGCGGTCGAATCGCGGGATTCCGCGGGCTTTGACTGCGATCCCGGCGTTGGAGCGCAAGGTGTTCCGGTTATTCGACTTTTCTCCCTCAATCGGGCGTGTATAATTGCCGCCCATAACTAAAGTCAATCGCCCGTCCGGTGCGGATGGGTCCGGTCACTGGTCGGGTACGCCGCTTTCGGGCGGCGGGATTGCGAACACGGCGGAAGCCGACACAGAGGAGGAACGTTGATGAAACGCCGGAGCTTACTCGCGGGCATGGCGGCGGCCGCCGTCGGCTGCATGATGTCCTTTACCGCGCAGGCGGCCGATTGGCCGGCCAAGCCGGTCACGATGATCTGCCCGTGGTCCGCGGGCGGCGGCACCGACCTGCTGCTGCGCAAGTTCGCCGATTCGTTGAGCAAGATCACCAAGCAGACCGTCACCGTGGTCAACACCACCGGCGGCGGCGGCGCCATCGGCCACGCCGCGATCATGCGCGCGCCGGCGGACGGCTACACCATCGGCATGATCACCTTCGAGCTCAACTCGCTGCCGCCGCAGGGCCTGATTCCCTTCACCTGGAAGGACTTCGACCCGATGATGCGGGTCAACGTCGACGCCCCGGCGCTCACCGTCAACGCCAAGTCGCCGATGAACGGCCTCAAGGACTTCGCCGATTACGCCAAGGCGCATCCGGGCGACGTGACGATCGGCAACTCCGGCCCCGGCTCGGTGTGGCACATCGCCGCCGCGATGATGGCGGAAGAGCTCGGCATCACCGCCAAGTACGTGCCGTTCGACGGCGCCGCTCCGGCGGTCACCGCGCTCGTCGGCAATCACCTCACCGCGGTTTCGGTGTCGGTGGCCGAGGTGCGCAGCCAGGTGGCGGGCGGCAACCTCAAGATGCTCGGCGTGATGGGCGAGGAGCGCTCGTCGCTGTTCCCCGACGTGCCGACCTTCGCTGAGCAGGGCGTGAAGGCGACCTTCGGCACCTGGCGCGGCCTCGCGCTGCCCAAGGGCGTGAAGCCGGAGACCAAGGCCCAGATCCAGAAGGCGCTCAAGGCCGCCTACGACGATCCGGAGTTCCAGGCCTTCGCCAAGAGCGCCGGCCTCAACCTCGCCTATCAGGACGACAAGGCGTTCGAGAAGTTCCTCGAGAAGAACGCCAACGATGTCGCGCGCGTGATGCGCTCGCTCGGTCTCGCCAAGAAGTGACGGACCAAGGCGAAGGGCGTTCGCGCCCTTCGCCTTTTTTGACGACGATCCATCGGAGGACTGACACGGCATGAACCGTGCGAATTTCGTCTGCGGCGCGATCGGCGTGGCGGTGGGCGGGGGAGCCTACTTCCGCACCTCCGATTTCCCGGCCGACGTGGTGATGAAGATCGGCCCCGCCTTCTTCCCGAGTATGCTCGCGGGCGGCCTGATGCTGTCGAGCGCGGCGCTGATGGTGATCGCGGCGATGGAGGCGGCGCAGCCCGCCGCGCCCGATGCCGAGGCCGAGCCGTTCCGGCTTTCGCTCGGCGACGGGCGGGTGCGCGCGGTGGTCACCACGCTCGCGGTGCTCGCGTTCACCCTGGTGCTGGTGCCCCTCGGGTTCATCCCGACCTCGGTGATCTTCCTGCTCGCGATGATGGCGCTCCTCGGAGTGCGCCGTCCGCTGCTCATGGCCGCGACGTCGGTCGGCGTCACCCTGGGCATCTGGCTGATTTTCGAGAAGCTGCTGGTGCTGACGCTGCCGGCGGGCATCCTCGAATCCGTTCTCTACTAGGCCGAGGCCCGTTTCATGGAACTGCTTCTCCACAGCTTCGGCAACGTCTTCCACCCCTCGGTGATGCTGATCATCGCGATGGGCGTGGCGATCGGCATCACCATCGGCGCGCTGCCCGGCCTCACCGCCACCATGGGCGTGGCGCTGCTCGTGCCGCTTACCTTCGGGCGGCCGCCGCTCGAAAGCCTGGCGATGCTGCTCGGCCTCTATTGCGGTGCGATGTACGGCGGCTCGATCGCGGCGATCCTGGTGCGCACGCCGGGTACTCCCGCGGCGGCGGCGACGGTGCTCGAAGGCTACCCGATCGCCCAGCGCGGCGAGGCCGGGCGCGCGCTCTCGATGGCGCTGTTCGCGTCGTTCTCGGGCGGCCTCACCGGCGCGCTGATCATGACCTTCATGTCGCCGGTGATCTCCGACGTCGCGCTCGAATTCAGCACCGTCGAATACTTCGCGCTCGCGGTGTTCGGGCTCTCGGTGATCGTCTCGATCTCCGGCAAGTCGATCGTCAAAGGGCTGATGGCGGGGTTCTTCGGCCTGCTCATCTCGACCATCGGTGCGGACCCGATCTCGGGCTTCCCGCGCTTCATCTTCGGCCAGATGGACCTGTTCGAGGGGCCGCCGTTCATCCCCACGCTGATCGGCCTGTTCGCGGTCTCCGAGGTGCTCGCCAACGTGCAGATCACCCGGGCGACGCAGCGCGTGCTCGCCGCCGTCGACCGCTTCTTTCCGAGCAAGGCCGACCTCAAGGCGTCGTGGAAGGCGATCTGCCGCGGCAGCGTCCTCGGGTCGTTCATCGGCGCGATCCCCGGCGCGGGCGGCGACATCGCCGCGTTCGTCTCCTACGGCGAGACCAAGCGCACCTCGAAGCACCCGGAGAAGTTCGGCACCGGCGTGATCGAGGGCGTCGCCGCCTCGGAATGCGCCAACAACGCCTGCTCCGGCGGCGCGATGATCCCGCTGCTTTCGCTCGGCGTGCCCGGCGACGCGGTGACGGCGGTGCTCCTCGGCGCGTTCGTGATCCAGGGCCTGCAGCCCGGGCCGCTGCTCTACAAAGAGCACATCGACATCGTCTACAACGTCTTCGCCTCGATGATCGTCGCGAACTTCGCGGTGCTGATCATCGGAGCGCTCGGCATCCGCCTGTTCGCCAAGGTGATCCTGGTGCGCAAGGCGATCCTGATGCCGTCGATCCTGGTGCTCTCGATCGTCGGCGCGTATGCGATGCGCCGCGATGTGTTCGACGTCTACTTCATGCTCGGCTTCGGCGTGTTCGGCTACTTCATGCAGAAGTACGACTTCCCGCTCTCGCCGATCCTGCTCGCGCTGATCCTCGGGCCGATGGCGGAGGCCAACCTCCGGCGCTCGCTCGTCGTCTCGGGCGGCGATTTCGGCATCATCCTGACCCGGCCGATCGCGGTGGCGCTGCTGGTGCTGGCGGTGGGGTCGCTGATCGCGGGGTTCTACAACCATCGCAAGATCGCAAGGCGGCTCGCCGAACAGGAACGAACCGGGCGCGACGTGCCCGACGAATGAGCGAAAGGGAGGCGGTTTCCGCCTCCCTTTCTCGTCTCACGTCAGCTTGACCGCCTCAGTGATCGCGGCGCTGGCGCCGTCGGCGATCTGGCTCACCGTGGCGTTGAGCATGTAGCACGGGCTCGTCACCAGCTTGTTGGCGGTATCGACGCAGGTCTCGCCGTGGGTGCGCTCGGCGTGGCTCG
>QKGW01000027.1 GCA_003250275.1 Alphaproteobacteria bacterium | reverse complement strand
CGTCGTGCGGTCGACCAGGATCGAGAGGTAGAGCTCGCGGCGGATGTCGCAGCCCTGCTCGACGTAGACCCGCTTCACCCGACGGCCCTCGGGACCCGTCTGATGCGTCACCAGCGTGTTGCCCAGCATCTGGTGCGCGAGCTTTTCGACCTCGCGGGGCGAGCTCGCGAGGCGGACGCCGCCACCGGGGCCGGCGTCCTCCTCCTTGAACTTACCCTTGCCGCGGCCGCCCGCGTGGATTTGGGACTTCACCACCCAGATCGGGCCGCCGAGGCGCTCGGCTACGGTGAAGGCGTCCACTTCGGAGTAGACCACGCCGCCGTCCAGGACGTCGACGCCGTACCCCTTGAGGAGCTGTTTCGCTTGATACTCGTGGATGTTCATGTTCGGCGTCGATCCCGCTTACATCAGCGCCGCGGCGGCCTTGCACAGGCCCTCGACCGCACCGACCGATTTGTCGAACATCGCCTGCTCGTCGGCGTTGAGCTCGATCTCGACGACCTTCTCGACGCCGTTGGCGCCGAGCACCGCCGGAACGCCGATGAACATCCCCTTCACGCCGTATTCGCCATCGAGGTAGGCGGCGCAGGGCAGCACGCGGCGCTTGTCGAGAAGCACGGATTCCGCCATCGCGACCGCGGCGGCGGCCGGAGCGTAGAACGCCGAACCGGTCTTGAGCAGGCCGACGATCTCGGCGCCGCCATCACGGGTGCGCTGCACGATCTGGTCGATCTTCTCGTCGGTGGACCAGCCCATCTTCACCATGTCCGGCACCGGAATGCCGGCGACGGTCGAGTAGCGGGTCAGCGGCACCATCGAATCGCCGTGGCCACCGAGCACGAACGCGGTGACGTCGGCGGTCGAGACGTTGAACTCCTCGGAGAGGAAGTAGCGGAAGCGCGCGGAATCGAGCACACCCGCCATGCCGACGATGCGGTTGGTGGGAACGCCGGACTTCTGCTGCAGCACCCACACCATCGCGTCGAGCGGGTTGGTGATGCAGATCACGAACGCGTTCGGGCAGTAGGTCTTGATCCCTTCGCCGACCGCGCTCATCACCTTGGCGTTGATGCCGATCAGGTCGTCGCGGCTCATGCCGGGCTTACGCGGCACGCCGGCGGTGACGATCACCACGTCGGCGTCCTTGATTGCGGAATAGTCGTTCGCGCCCGCATACGCCGCGTCGATGCATTCGATCGGGGTCGATTCCGCGATGTCGAGCGCCTTGCCCTGGGGAATCCCCTCCGCGATATCGAAGAGGACGACGTCGCCGAGATGCTTCAGTCCGATCAGGTGCGCCAGCGTCCCGCCGATGTTTCCCGAGCCGATCAACGCGATTTTGTTCCGTGCCATGAAAAGCCCCCACGCTTTGCTTAAGCGTTGCTTTAAAGGTTGATGTTGCGGGCGCATCGGATCGCCGGGCGCCCGGTTATATATCCTTTGACTACCTTGTTTGCCATGCCGTTTCAAGCAAGGCAGCCATCGTGTTTTCCGGCATCTCGCCCTACCCGTTCAGGGAAGGTGGGGACTACCGACATAGTCTTCCGCCTGCATTTCGATGAGGCGGGAGACCGTACGCTGAAACTCGAATCCGCCCTCCGACCCCACGTAGAGTTGCTCGGGCGGAACTGCAGCCGAGGCGATCAATTTGACGCGGTGGTCGTAAAGCACGTCGATCAGGGTGACGAACCGCCGCGCCGCCGAGGCGAGGTCGTCGGTCATCCTGGGAACTCCGGCGAGCACCACGGCGTGATAGCGCGCGGCGATCTCCATGTAGTCGGTCGGCCCGAGGGCGCGGGCGCAGAGGTCGTCGAAGCCGAACCACGCGACGCAGCCCGCCGAGCGCGGCACCCACACGTCGCGCCCCTTCACCCGGATGGTGTCGGGATGCGGGGTGTTCGACCCGGCGATGCCGAGGAAGATCTGCTCGAGCTCGGCCTCGGTTTCGGGGCCGAGCGGGGTGAGGTAAAGCTGCGCGCCGCGCAGCCGCCCGAGGCGGTAGTCGCGCTCCGCAGAGAGGTGCAGAACGTCCATGCGCGCCATGATCAAGTCGATGAACGGAATAAACTTTTCGCGCTGTAAACCGTCCTTGTAGAGGTCGCGCGGCGGGCGGTTCGAGGTCGTCACAACGACCACGCCGAGGTCGGTCAGCGCGGTGAACAGGCGGCCGACGATCATCGCGTCGCCGATGTCGCGCACTTCGAGTTCGTCGAGGCAGAGCACCCAGAGATCGTGCGCGATCAGCTTCGCGATCGTCGCGAGCGGATCGGCCATGTCGTCCTTGGCGTAGGTGTGCGGCGTGCGGCGCATCGCGTGGAGCTGCTCGTGCACCTCGCGCATGAAGGTGTGGAAGTGGACGCGGCGCTTGGCGCGCACCGGCAGGGCGTCGTGGAACAGGTCCATCAGCATCGACTTGCCGCGCCCGACGTCGCCCCAGATGTAGACGCCGCGCGGCGCGGGCGGCGAGGGCTGGGTGCGGCCGAAACGCAGGCGGTCGAGCCAGCCGCCGAAGCCGCCCTCGGCGACCGGGGCGGGGCGGTAGGTTTCGAGCTTGTCGGAGAGAACCTGGAGTTGGTCGGCGATTTCTTCCTGGCCGGGGTCGGGCTTGATGCGTCCATCGGCGAGAAGCGCGCAGTACGCGGTCATGAGACCGCCCCTTGCCGACTTTCCGCCGTCGACTGCGCCGAATCCTACCTCGACATGCATCTGGAAAACCTCAAACTTCGCGTGCCTGACCGCGACACCACCCCATAGATGGGTTCCCCGACCCCAAGGTCAATCCGTGGCGTTCTCTTAATCGCGGCAATCTGTTACAGTGTCGGCCCCGCGTAATCCCAAGGCCGATTCCGATGACCGCACCGCTCAGCTTCCGGCTCCGCCGCCGCGCCCTTTCGGCTCTCGCGCTCGCCGCGCTGACGCTGACCTCGGCGTGCTCCGGCGCGTTCGTCGACCGCCGCCGCGACGCCGGACACCAGGAGCCGACCTACGTCGGCGACTCCAAGCCCGACGCGCCGTCGATCTGCTACAACAGCTGGACCGCGACGCCCGCGCAGGTCCGCGCCCTCGCCGAAAAGATCTGCGCCGAGCGCGGCGCGACCGCGGTGCTGGAGCGCCAGAGCACCTTCGAGTGCCGCCTGTTCTACCCCGCGCGCGCCGATTTCCGCTGCGTCGGCGGTTCCACGCCGCCACCCCAATGAGCGGGACGGCGCGGGACGAGGCCTATGAACGGGCGCTCGATCTTTTCGCCCGAGACCTCCGCGACGACGCCCGCGATGCCTTCGACGCCCTGATCGCGGCCGATCCCGCGCACCGCGGCGCGCGCCTGAATCGCGGCGTGCTGCTGCACCACCTCGGCGACGACCGCGCCGCGCTCGCCGATTTCGACGCCCTCGTCGCCCTCGACCCCGACGACGCCAGCGCCCTGTTCAACCGCGCCACCGCGCGCGTCTGGCTCGGCGACCCGAAGGGCGCCGCAGCCGACCTCGCCCGTGCCACCGAACGCGACCCCGGCGCGGTCGACATCCGCGAGAACCTCGTCCGCGCGCTACTCGACGCCGACGAACCCGAGGCCGCGCTCGCCGCCGCCGACGCCGGGCTCGCGCGGATCGACGCCGCCCGCTTCCACAACGTCCGCGGCCAGGCGCTCACCGCCCTCGGGCGGCTCGAAGAGGCGCTCGCCGCCTTCATCGCCGCGATCCACCGCGACCCGACGCTGCGCGACGCCCACCACGCCTCCGGCCTCGCCCTCGATGACCTCGGCAGGCCGCGCGCCGCCCTCGCCGCCTACGCCGCCGCCGCGAGCTTCCGCGACGACGATTTCGAACCGCGCTTCTGCGCCGC